>JAFYBI010000127.1 GCA_017540285.1 Clostridia bacterium
AAGAGGGCGGTCGCGGAGCCCTCTTGTCCGCCGTCCGCGCAGGACAGCAAATCAATGGGAGAAAGCTCCGCAGAGCTTTCTCTGACCTTTTCCTCTCCTTCACAAAGGAGATAACCTGTCCTTCATCCGCAAGCGAAGCCGCGCAAAAAAGAGAAACGGCCAGGCCGTCTCTCCGCATGCACCTTCGATGCGCGCTCTTCCTGACCCGGGCACTGCCCGGTGTGTCCCCGCGGACCCCACGGCATGAAAAAAGCATTGCCGAGGCAATGCTTTTTCTCTCCGCGCCCTATAGGATTCGAACCTACGACCTACCGGTTCGTAGCCGGGCACTCTATCCGCTGAGCTAAGGGCGCGTGCTCCGCTTTTCGCGTGCTCATATATTATACCGCGTCGGGGAGCGTTTGTCAAGGGCTTTCGATGAAGTTTTCCGGAAAAATCCGGGCGGTTTTCAGCCCTCCGCAGAGCCGCTTTCCGCACTGCCGTCCGGCTCCGGATCCGGCTCCGGCTCGGGACCGATCTTCTCCACCGGGATTTCCGGGAATCCGGGCCGCGGAGAGCGGAAGCGCCATGTCTCCGGGTCGAGACCGGCCTCCTCGCACGTGCGGTAAACCGCGTTGTCTGCCACGCGGCTGTACCGGTATACCGAGTCCGCGATCCCCCCGAGATACCCGTCCCGGTGCACGATCACGTTGCCCTCGATGACCGAATCCGTCGGGTTGATCGGGAAGTCCCGGTCGTCCGGATCGGTCGCGAAGTCCGTCTTGAGCCGCCCGAGCGAGGGAAACTTCGCCCGCCACGCGTCGGAGAGATACGGCGTCGCGCGCAGCTTCTGCCAGTGCGGGGCGTCCGGGGTGTTCACCGCCTGCTTCGCCCAGCCGCCGTGCACGAAGCCGTCGCGGTTGCGGTCGTCGTAGTGGATCGGACTCTCCCCGTCCCCGACGATCAGGTTGTCCCGGACCGTGTTCTCGAAGCCCCCGCCCACGAGGAAACCGTTCTTCGGCACGCCGACGACGATGTTCCCGTATGCCGTCTGACCGCTCTGCCCGTCGTCCCAGTAGATGCCGTCCGGACGGAAGTCCCCCGCGCCGATGTTGTAGAGCAGATTGTACCGCACGACGCTCCCGTGTCCGCACCAGTCGTAGCCCGCGTAGATCGCCCCCGCGTCGCTCGAATGCAGCACGACGTCGTGAATGAGATTGTATTCGATCAGGTGTTCGTTCCCGCCATAGTGGATCGCCATGTGCGGAGAACCCGCGATCTCGTTGTGCGCGCAGATGTTCCCCACGCCCGCGAGGTCCACGCCGGACTGATAGGTCTGATAGACCTCGGAGAAGTCGTGGATCCGGCAGTTCACCGCGCGATTGCCGCCCGGCGTCAGCGTGTTCCGGTCGCCGCCCGCAAGATAGATCCCTCCGCGGCCCGTGCGGGTGATCTCGCACCGCTCGACGGTGTTTTCATATCCGTGCACGACGATGCCGTGGTCCGCCACGTTCTTCACGAGAAGATGCCGCAGGACGTTCCCGCGCCCCGTGAATTTCAGGCCGTTCGCACGGGCTGCCGTCAGCGTGAAGCCCTCGATCGTCACCCCGTCCGCCGCGCCGCGGATCAGCGGTTCGCGGGAGAGGGAGATGGTCACCGCGTCGTCCGGGGAATAGGTCCAGACGAAGAGGAGGCCGGTTTTGCGGTCGAGGTAGTATTCGCCGGGGCTGTCAAGCTCTTCGAGGACGTTGTAAAGATAGTAGAGCGCGCCGGGCCGGACCCCGTAATTCGAGACGAAGCGGGGGTACATCGCGCGATTGGGCGTGTAGAAGGTCACGGGGGAGGAGGAGTCGGCCCAGTCCCACATGAAGTAGCCGAAGGTCCACGCGGTCTCGGGCTCCGCCCAGGTCTTCACGCGCTCGTTCGTCGCGGGGTCGAGGATGTAGCAGCCGCCGCGGGGATTGCGGAGGCCGTTGTTGCACTGCCAGTAGTTCTGCGGCGGGAACTCGTTCACTTCGCCCACGTCCATGACGGCCTCGAGGCGGAGCCAGCCCTCGTTCGGGTAGCGCGCGAGGGTCATGCGCCGCTCGCCGGAGAAGATCTCGATGTTGGTGCCGATGGCGGCGCCGTCGTACCGGGACGCCGTGTGGAAGCCGCCGATCGCGCAGACGGGGCCCCAGTCGTCCGGGGCAGAGGCCGTACGACGCGAGGTCGATCACACGGACGTGCGCCGCGGCCTCGTCGGTGAGGCGGGAGACGAATGCCGGGGGCACGGCGTCCACTGCGTCAACGGTCAGCCCGCCCGTGAGGCATGCGCCGTCGCCGATCCAGTGCGAGCCGCTGTCCGCCGCGTCGAGGACGAGGGATTCGCGGTATTCGCCGGGGAGCACACGGACGGTATAGCCGGGGGTCAGCCGTCCGGCGTCGCGTGCGCGGGCGAGGGTGGCAAAGGGCTGCTCCGCCGTGCCGGGATTCGCGTCGGAGCCGGCGGGAGAGACATAGTAAGTCATGAGAAAGCTCCTTTCGGGGAAGGATTCCGGAATTTCTGAACCCATTGTAGCATATCGCAGGCACAGAAGCAAGAGCAAAATGGCGGGAGCAAAGAAAAATCCGCCCCCGGGAGGACGGACTTTGCGTTTTCAGTGACAGATTTTACACCATTCGTAACCTTCGGCGATCAAGCTGTCGGGGTCTGTTGTCTCATCATAATTCTCTGGCAAAATTTTCTTGACTTGGTAGCAATCCGTTTCGTGAATCTTATGTGTGTTTTTGTTTACAGCATATACATGCAATACTGAATCGGTAATGATCCGTTCTTTTTCGTATGTATACTGCAACCAATATGGATCACTTGTTCCACCGGATGAAACCGGGTTTTCGCGCGTGACAGAGATATGTTTTACGGGTTCTGCGGCTTCTTTGCCAGATACAGCACATGGGTATCCTCAAATACAACTTTACCGCCGTTGGCCGCGACGGTTTCCCTGAGTCCTTCAAAAAACTTGGTCTTATAGGGCTC
>JAFYBI010000128.1 GCA_017540285.1 Clostridia bacterium
ACGCGGTCGTCGGGAGCGTCAACCTCGACTACCGGAGCCTCTATCTGCACTTCGAGTGCGGCCTCTGGATGTACAAGCCCGACTGTCTCCCCGACGTGAAGCGGGATTTCATCGCGTTGATCGAGAAGAGCGAGCCCGTCGAGGCGAAGAAGCCGAGGCTCCTCACCCAGCTCTTCCGCGCCGCGCTCGATCTCATCGCCCCGCTTCTCTGAGTCACAGCAGATAGCTGCTCTCGGGCTGCTGACCGCGGAAGCCCTGCTGCCTCAAAACCTCGTAGACACCGACGGCGGCGGCATTCGAGAGGTTCAGGCTTCTGAGATTCTCCCGCATCGGGATCCGCACGCAGCGGTCGAGGTTCACGCGGAGAAAGTCCTCCGGCAGCCCTTTCGTCTCCTTGCCGAAGAAGAGGAAGACCGGCGTCTCGTAGACCGCTTCGGTATAGCACCGCGGCGCCTTCGTCGTGAAGCACCAGAAGGCGCATCCGGGATTCTTCCGGAAGAAGTCGCCGAGGTCGTCGTAATAGGTGATGTCGAGCAGGTGCCAGTAGTCGAGCCCCGCGCGCTTGAGCTTGCGGTCGTCGATGGCAAAGCCCATCGGTCGGATGATGTGGAGCGCGGAGCCGGTGGCGGCGCAGGTCCGGGCGATGTTTCCCGTGTTCTGCGGGATCTCGGGCTCGTGCAGAACGATGTTGATGTCTTTCATAAACGGATTCCTTTCCCCAGTGTTCCGAAATCCATTCTACCACAAAGCGGCGGATTTCGCAAGAGCCGGACGGGGCGAATCCGTTTTTGCATTAAGTTTACATTTTCCGCTTAAAATCTTATCACAAACGGCATATAATAACTATGTATACCTATCTCCATTCTCCGGAAGGATCCGAATACAGGAAGGGACAAGCGGCCAGAGCGGCCGTCTCGATAAAATGAGCATCATCACCAAGGTTTTCGGCACCTACAGCGAGCGACAGATCAGAAAAATCATGCCCGCCGTGAAGCGCGTGAACGCGCTCGCGGACGAGTACCGGGCCATGTCCGACGCGGATATGCGCTCCCGGACCGACGTCTTCAAGGAAAGACTGGCGGCGGGCGAGACTCTCGACGACATCCTCCCCGAGGCGTATGCCTGCGTGCGCGAGGCATCCGACCGCATCCTCGGCAAGCGGCCGTTCGACGTGCAGATCATGGGCGGCATCCTCCTCCATCAGGGGCGGATCACCGAGATGAAGACCGGCGAAGGAAAGACGATCGTCGCCGTTCTGCCGTCCTACCTCAACGCGCTCGAGGGAAAGGGCGTTCACGTCGTCACGCCGAACGAATACCTCGCCCGCGTCGGCGCGGAGGAAATGGGCCGCATCCACGAGTATCTCGGGCTGAAGACCGGCCTCGTCGTCCACGACCAGAAGCGGACGGAAAAGCAGGAGGCATACAACTGCGACGTCACCTACGGCACGAACAACGAGTTCGGCTTCGACTATCTGCGCGACAACCGCGTCCTCTATAAGGATCAGCTCGTCCAGCGCGGCCATGCGTTCGCCATCGTGGATGAGGTCGACTCCATCCTCATCGACGAGGCGC
>JAFYBI010000129.1 GCA_017540285.1 Clostridia bacterium
GCCGCCGTTCACGTTCGCCACGATGTCGAACTTGCCGACCGTGTTCGTGACGCCGAAGGGCTGGTAGATGATGAGCTTCAGGGTCTCGAGACCGAAGTAATCGTCAACGTCGCGGTTGTTGATGGTGATCTTGCCGGAACCGGGATACAGTCTGACGCGGGCAACGGAGCTCTTTCTTCTGCCGGTGCCGTAGAAATAAGGTTTTGCACTCGTGTACATCGTTCAATCCCTGACCTTTCTTAAATCTCGACTTCGTACGGGGTGGGCTTCTGCGCCTGCTGCTTGTGCTCGTCGCCCGCATAGACCTTCAGACGGGTGAGGGCCTTCGCGCCGATGGCGTTGTGCGGGAGCATGCCCTTCACCGCCTGCATCATGGCGAAGTCCGGTCTCTCGGCCATCAGCTTGCGGTAGGGAGTTTCCTTCAGACCGCCGATGTAGCCGGAGTGGGTGCGGTAGAACTTCTGGTCGAGCTTTTTGCCGGTGAGAACGGCCTTGGACGCGTTGATGATGATGACGAATTCGCCGCAGTCGACGTGGGGCGTGAATTCCGGGCGGTGCTTGCCGCGGAGAATGTTGGCGGCGGTGACGGCGGTCTTGCCGAGCGGTTTGCCGGCAGCGTCGAGGATATACCAGCCGCGTTCGACGGTTTCAGGTTTTGCCATGTATGTGGACATACTGATTGTTCCTCCGATACTGATTTTTTCATTCGAACAGGCCATATTATAGCACGCCCCGATCCCCTTGTCAACCCCTTTTTCGAAAAAAATCCGATTATTCTAATTTGGATTGGCAAAACCTCGCGAATTCTCGCGTTTTCTCACTCGAAAGCCTCTCTCAAGAGCTCCCGGAGCGCGTCTGCGATCGCGTCGGCGCAGCCCCGGCCCACGGAATTGGTCTCCTCGTAGTGGCGGCTCCCGTCCGCGGGCTTCGCGGCCTCGAGATACGGCGCGCTCTCGTCGACGAGGAAATCGTCCGGCGGCACGATGTACCCGAGCTCGTCGTCCGCCAGCCCCACGACGAAGAAATCGTCCAGCCCGTGCGCGGCGAGGATCTCACAGAGGGGCTCGGGGTTCTCCCGCTCCGGATGGGCCGCCGCCTCGCCCCGCCCGCCGCCGAAGACCAGCTCCGGGAAGATCTCCCCCGGGATGAGCACCACGGTCTTCGACCCGAGGCGCAGAACCGACAGCGAGGTCTCGAGCGCGTATCCCGTCTCCCCCGCCCCGCGCACGGCCTCGTTGCCGAGAATGCCGAGGAACTTATAATATAGGAAGGTCGTGTTGTCGAGCGGGACGGAGAAGGCGATCCCGGCGTCCGAGAACGAGGCGTCGAGCTCCCGCTCCTCCAGCGGTCCGCAGGCATAGGCCGCGAGCTTTTCCCCGGTGATGAGCAGGTTTTCCTCCGCGTCGAAGGGATCGTTGAATTCCTTCGTCATGACGAGCCCGCCGACCGCCCCCGGCCAAAACAGCGCGCGGTCCCCGGTCCGCTCCTCCACGAGATCGCACAGGACCCCCGGATAGTCGCGGCTGAGCCGGGTATTCGCCCCGCGCAGGGATTCCGCATGCGCGCCGCAGGAGATCACCCGGATCCCCGGCCCGCCGTCCTCCGGTGCAAAGCGCAGCAGATGCATCGCCGGGTCCCAGACCTGCGGATCGCGCGAGTCGCGGTACATGTTTTCCATCTCCGTGTCCGCGGCGAATAGCTTCCCCGCCCGGCGGTCCTCATAGGCCCGGAGCACGGCATCCCGGCACGCGGCGACAAGGTTGTCCAGAAAAGCGGGATTCTTGCCGTCCTCGGCGACGGGTCCCCACAGCCCGAGGGTGTCGAGCCCGGCGTGATCGTGCGTCGCGACGACGTGGACCGTACACCCGGTCTCGTCCGTGAGATCGGCGAGGGCCCTGCGGATCCGCGCGACGGTGTCGCTTCCGAGCCCCACGCAGTCGACCGCCACGATCGCGGCGCGGCAGTCCCCGGCCTCGAGCCACAGAGCCGTCGCCCGCTGCAGGTCGCGGACCTCGGTGATCTCCCAGCCGTTGTGATACCCGGCGATGTAGCGGGGACCCTCCTCGGGCAGGGGGATCTCGGCATAGGCATATCCCGCGGTCCACCGCTCCGTGCCGGAGGTGCCGTCTGTCACGGTGACTGCCCCGCCGCCCGCGCATCCCGCACAGAGGAGCGCGAGGAGCCACGCGGCGCAGCGTCTCATACGTCTGATCGTTTTCATGATAAACTCCTTTCCGTCCGTCTTCAGCCGAGCGCGTCGAGGCCGCCGCTCAGCGCGGTTTTTGCGAGGGGCACGAGGACGTCGAAGAAGACGATCCCGTTCACCCGGACCGAGAGGATCGCCGCGACGAGCCCCGCAAGGCAGAGGATCGCCGTCGGCAGCAGCCAGATGAGCGCCCTGCCCCTCCCGACCCGAATGCCGCAGCAGACCGCCCCGGCGGCGCACGCAAGGGTCGCCCACGGTATGGGCACGACCTCCGCCCGCTCCGTCGCCCGGAAGATCCGCCCGAAGGCCGGGCTGACCCCTTCGAGGAGCGCGCCGAGATGCCGCACGAAGAGGATGCCCGCCGCCGAACAGAGCGCGGTCAGCAGCAGGGCGGCGAGGACGGAGAACAGGATCCGCACGGCCGATTTTGGTTTCATAGACGCCTCCGATCGGAATTGCTTTTTCTCCATTATACCATCTCCCGCCGTTTTGTCAATCCGGCGCGCGGATTTTTTCACCGAAATTTCCGCCGCCCCCTTGACAAACTCTGCCGAATGCGGTATAATTCCCACAATGGCTATGACGGAGAGGGCGGCTGTGCCCTTCGTCCCCAGAGAGGCGGCAGCGTTCGGGTCACCCTTTCCCGGCGCACGGTGCGAGCCGCCGACGAAAAACAGCCCGCTGTCACTCCCAAGCCGGAGGAAAGAACCCGCCCCGCGCGTCAGTAGAATCCTCCCGTAACGGCTGCGTCAACTGCCTAAGGCTTGTCAGAGCCTGAGCGGCACACCGGACACGATCCCCGGGTGCAATTTGAGTGGTACCGCGGACGGCGCCGTGCGCTCTGTTCGTCTCAAAGGACTTGATCTTTGGGGCGATTTTTTTGTCCCCGACAAGGAGGAATCCCTCACCATGCAGACCAATCTCACCGGACTCGAATTCCAGATCCGCGACATGGCGGCCCGTATTGCGGAGCTTCGCCGGATCGAGGGCTACACGACCGCCGAAATGGCGGCAAAGACCGACGTCTCGGTCGAAGAATACGAAAGCTCCGAGCGCGGCGAGCGGAACCTGACCTTCGCGTTCATCTACCGCTGCGCCCTCGCCCTCGGCGTCGACGTCACCGACATCATCGAAGGCACCTCGCCGACCCTCGCGGGCTACACCGTGACGAAAAAGGGCGCGGGGCAGATCATCGAAAAGGCGCACGGCATGACCTATCACTCCCTCGCCGGCGCGTTCAAGAACCGCATCTCCGAGCCGCTCTACGTCGTCGCGGAATACACCCCCGGAGCGGAGCGGCGCGACATCGAGCTCACGACCCACGAAGGCCAGGAGATCGACATCGTCATCAAGGGGGCCCTGAAGGTCCAGGTGGGCGGCCACCGCGAGATCCTCCACGAGGGCGACAGCATCTATTACGACAGCGGCACGCCGCACGGCATGGTCGCGGTCGACGGCGCGGACTGCACGTTCTATGCGATCGTGCTCAATCCGGCCCGGAACGCGAAGGGCGAGGCGGAGCTGCCGGAGTTCTACGAGCACGGCAAGCTGATCGAGGCGACCGGCCCCGCGCCGGAGGTCCCGCTCACCGAGGAACGCATCTACCGCCGCTACACGACCGTCGTGAAGGACGAGAACCGTACGCCGGTCAAGATCACGTTCAAAAACACCGACACCTTCAACTTTGCCTTCGACCTCGTCGACGAGCTCGCGAAGAAGAAGCCGGACAAGCTCGCGATGCTCTGGGTGGCGAACGACTGCGAGACCGAGCGTCGCTTCACCTTCCGCGACATGTCGAAGCTCTCGAACCAGTGCGCGAACTACTTCAAGTCCCTCGGGATCAAAAAGGGCGACCGCGTGATGCTCGTCTTGAAGCGGCACTGGCAGTTCTGGTGCGCGATGCTCGGGCTGAACAAGCTCGGCGCGGTCGCGATCCCGGCGGTCAACCAGCTCCTCGAGCACGACTTCGAATACCGTCTGAAGGCGGCGGGGATCACCGCGGTCCTCTGCACCGCCGACGGCGATACCGCGCATCAGCTCGAGCTGGCAGACGAAAAGTGCCGGATCCTCCAGAACAAGATCCTCGTCAACGGCCGGCGCGAGGGATGGCGGTCCTTCGACGAGGAGTACACCCTCTTCTCGAGCCACTTCGAGCGCACGGCGGACAGCCCGTGCGGCGACGATCCGCTCCTGATGTACTTCACCTCCGGCACGACCGGGTACCCGAAGATCGCGGTGCACAACCACAAGTACCCGCTCGGGCACTTCCACACGGCGAAATACTGGCACTGCGTCGATTCCTCCGACACCGGTCTGCACTTCACGATCTCCGACACGGGCTGGGCAAAGGCGATGTGGGGCAAGCTCTACGGCCAGTGGCTCTCCGAGGCGGCGACGTTCGTGTACGACTTCGACCGCTTCGACGCCGCGAAGATCCTGCCGATGTTCAAGAAATACGGCATCACGACCTTCTGCGCGCCGCCGACGATGTACCGCATGCTCATCAAGGAGGACCTCTCGAAGTACGATTTCTCCTCCCTCAAGCACGCCACCACCGCGGGCGAGGCGCTCAACCCCGAGGTCTACCGCAAGTTCGAGGAGATCACGGGGCTGCAGATCATGGAGGGCTTCGGGCAGACCGAATCGACCTGCATGATCGGCAACCTGATCGGCGCGGCGCATAAGCTCGGCTCGATGGGCAAGCCCTGCCCGATCTACGACATCCGCCTGCTCTCCCCCGAGGGCGAAGAGGTCGCGGACGGCGAGACGGGCGAGATCTGCGTGAACGTGGCGGACGGCGCGCCCTGCGGTCTCTTCACGGGCTACTACCTTGACGAGGAGAAGACCCGCGAGGTCTGGCACGACGGCTTCTATCACACGGGCGACCTGGCGTGGCGCGACGAGGACGGCTTCTACTGGTACGTGGGCCGCGCGGACGACGTCATCAAGTCCTCCGGCTACCGCATCGGGCCGTTCGAGATCGAAAACGTCATCATGGAGCTGCCCTACGTCCTCGAATGCGGCGTCTCCGCGGTCCCGGACGAGATCCGCGGGCAGATCGTCAAGGCGTCCATCGTCCTCGTGAAGGGCAAGGAGCCGACGGAGGAGCTCAAGAAGGAGATCCAGAACTACGTCAAGAAGAACACCGCGCCGTACAAATACCCCCGCATCGTGGAATTCCGGGACGAGCTCCCGAAGACCACGAGCGGCAAGATCATGCGCAGCAGACTGTGAGCGGACGGTTCGAAGACCCCTCCTCCGCCGCAAATATCCCTCATAAATCAAGGAAGGAGATCGTCATGAAACAGCAATTCCGGGACATGCTCGACGCGATGCACCGCTACAACCGCGGCTCGCTCGCGAAGGAGCTCTTCGGCCTCGATCCGACCGAGCGCTACGACCTCCTCGTCGTCGCGCCGTCGTGGCACCCGGCGAAGATCTTCTCCGAGGTCCGGGCCCTCGTCTCCCCCCTCGCGGACCACGCGGTCACGAAGGGCTGGCGTCTCGACTGGACGAACAAGAAGATCGCCTGGGTCCACTGCTCGCGGGGCGCGGCGAACCTCATCGACTCGCTCTCCGTCTGCGGGGAACTGAATTTCGAGCGCATGCTCTTCGTCGATTCGGCGGGCAGCCTCGTGCCGGACTGCAAGGTCGGGGACTTCTGCACGCCGTCCTGCGCCGTCTCGGGCGTCGGAGCGAACGCGTACCTCGGCGCGCGGCTGGCGGACTACCGGCCGTTCTCGAAGGTCACCCCGAACGATCCGGCCTTTGTTTCCGAGGTCATCGGGCTGGCGCGTCAGGCGGGTCACACGCTGCGGGAGTCGTCGGTCTTCTCGGCGGACTCCCTCGAGATGGAATACTACCACCTCGACGAGATCCGCGCGCACGGGTGCGATCTCATCGAAATGGAGACCTCGTCCTTCTATCTCCTCGCGGATCTGATGGAGAAACCCGCCGCGGCGCTGCTCGTCGTGAGCGACAGCATGGCAGACGGAGTGCCGCTCGCGGGACGGCTCGAGGAAGAGCGCGCAGCCTACGAACGTACCCGGCTCCGCGCGGTGCCCGAGACGATCCTCAAGGTCGCGGGAATGTGAGGTCTGCGGCAGGTTACAGGTTACGGATTACAGTTCAGCGTGAGGGAAAGTCAAAACGGTCGTGCGGCGGTATGTCATGTACCGCTTCACGGCCGTTTTTGTGTTTCCGAATCCGGGGCTCTCTACCGCATCTCGATCACATTGACGGAATGCGGAGGCAGGGTGACTTTCCCGTCGAAGGGCTCCCACGGAGAGACCGTCACGCCGACCTCTTCCCGCCCGACGTCATTGTACGAATCGACCCCCGGGCCGTTCAGCGTGTGGATCCGCCGCTCGCGCGGGCTGCCGTCGAGGAAGGCGAATTCCACGCGCTGCGCCGCCGCCGGATCCTTGTTGACCGCCGCCGCGGCACAGCGTCCGTCCTCCCCGACGGTGAGCGCGACATCGACGGCGTCGACGGTCTTTTCATCATCCCACACGCGCCCGGTGATCGTCGGCACGTCCTCGGTCCAGCCGTCGAGCACCGTGTCGCCGAGGAGGTTGGCATACAGCTCGAACACGTAATACTGCGGCCGGAGCACGATGCCGTCCGGGTGGGTAAAGATCGCGCCGCGCGTGTTGACGACCGGAGAGAAGCAGGCCATCCCCACGATGTCGCAGTTCTTGAGGCAGGTGTTGAGGAACGAGGCGGAGAACACGGCGTCCGCCATGGTGTAGATCGCGTTGATGTCGTTCTTGTTCCGCTCACCGAGGACCCGGTCGCGGTAAAACGCCTCGTCCTCGCCGCGCAGCCGCCTCCGGTCCCAGATCTCCATCAGATTCGGGTGATACCATCCGCGCAGGTTCCACTCGTCGTAGGCGATCCTGATCTTCTTCTCCAGCCCGAGCGCGGTGAGATAGGCGCGGACCCGCCCGATGGAGCCGGAGATGTCCTCGCCGGTGTGGAGCACGACGGTGTCGTAGCTGTCCGGGACGAGGCCGTCCCTCGTATTCCCCCAGTAGCCGTGGAGGGAGACCCAGTCGAGGTAGGCGCCCGCGGCACGCAAGAGGCTCAGGTTCCAGTCGAGGTTGTCGATGGACGCGGCGGAGAGCTCGATCGTCGGGTCGATGCGGAGCATCATCTTCGCCGCCTCCCGCACGAGCCGTCCCCATTCGTCCGCATCCTTCGAGCCGATCTCGTGTCCGCCCCAGTTTTCGTTGCCGATGCTCCAGAAGCGCACGCCGTGCGGCTCCGGGAAGCCGTTCGCGATCCGCTGCTTCGCAAAGGAGCCCATCTCGCGAAGATTGCAGTACTCCACCCAGTCGCTCATCTCCTCGGCCGACCCGGTCCCGGCGTTGGTGCAGATATACGGCTCGCAGCCGATCTTGCGGCAGAGCTTGATGAATTCGTCCGTCCCGAAGCGGTGGGACTCCTCCACGCGCCATGCCTTGTCGTAGGCGGGCACGCGTTCCGGACCGACGCCGCGCTTCCAGTCGTAGGCGGAGACATAGCAGCCGCCCGGCCAGCGTATGATCGGGGTGCGGATGCGGCGCAGGGCTTCGATCACGTCGGCGCGGAAGCCGTCCTCGTCCGCGAACCGGGAGGACGGGTCAAAGACGCCGCCGTAGATCTGTCGGTGAAAATGTTCGAGAAAGTGGCCGTAGAGCATCCGGTCCGCCCGTCCGACGGCCTGCTTCCGGCTGCATGTGATCTTCATGGTCTGTCTCCTTGTGAAAAAACCTGATCCGGCTCGGTTCATCCCCTCATCCGCCCCTGCGGGGCACCTTTCCCACCGGGGAGAAGACTGCAAAGGGAGTGTGCCGCATTTCTGAAACCGGCATCAATACTCCATGGAAACCGTCTTCATTTTCGGAAACGCTGCATGTTGTGAGGCTTCCCCCTCTGTGGGGTCGGTTTCCGCAATAAAAACGAAATCAGTATCAGAACCGCGGCACGATCACGGGTTCGCCGTTCTTCAGCGCCGATTCGTGCGCGCAGATCCCCGCCGCCGTGATGTTGCCGCCCAGCTGCTCGTCGATCCACGGCGCCCTCTCCTCGACGCAGCTCATGACGAACTCGTGCACGAGGTGGGCGTGCGAGCCGTGATGTCCCGCGCCCGCGCCCTTCTTCAGGCTGTCCTGCGGGTTCAGGGGATCGTAATTCCCGCCGACGGTGAAGTGCCAGAGCTCCTCGGGCAGGTCTTCATAGTAGTTCGGCATGGGCGTGACCGCCGCCGTCGTGGACCGACCTCTCCCGCCCCCCTCTTCGCCGAGGGTCGTGACGATCGGGTCGTCCCAGTCCGCGAAGCCCCACTCGAAGCTCTTCTTCGAGCCGAAGACGTGCATGCCCTCCTGATAGAGCCGCGCCGTCTCGAAGAGGGATCGCGTCGCCTCGCCCTTGAGACCGTTCTCGAATTCGAAGAGCGCGGTCTCGATGGGATAGGGGTTGCCGTACCGACGCACGAGACGCTCGTCCATGGTCCCCGAGCCGAAGCAGTTCACCCGGGCGATCCGCGATCCGGACAACCCGACCATCGGCGCGATCGCGTGGGTGCCGTACCACATCGGCGGCAGGCCCATCCAGTAGTCCGGCCAGCCTGCCATGTCCTGATAGTGCGAGCCGCGGAAGAACTGGATCTTCCCGAACTCGCCCGCCTCCTTCATGCGCTTCGCGTAGAAGTACTGATAGGTATAGAGCGTCGTCTCCATCATCATGTAGTTCTTCCCGGAGCGGCGCTTTGCCCAGATAATCCGACGGATGTCGTCGAGCGAGGTCGCCATCGGCACGGTGCAGGCGCAGTGCTTCCCCGCCTCGAGGACGGCGACGGTCATGTCCGCGTGCAGCGGGATCGGCGTGACGAGGTGGACCGCGTCGATCGACGGGTCCGCGAGGATCTCCTCGAAGCTCCCGGCGATCCTTGCGCCGCCGACGTAATCCGCGGTGTTTTTCAGCACGTCGGGATTGACGTCGAAGAGCGTGAGCTCCCCGACGTTCGGATGTTCCTTGTAAATGGGCGCGAACGCCCCGCCGAAGCCCAGCCCGACGAGCGCGGCGTGGATGGTCTTCATAGAGTGGTGAACCTCCTTCGGTCAGTGATTGAGGGAAAAAGGGGAGGCCCCGGCGGGACTTCCCCCTTGTTGTCATGTCAGCGGTTCGAAGTCCTCCGCGCCGTGCTTGCAGAGCGGGCAGACAAAGTCCTCGGGCAGCTCGTCGCCCTCGTAGACATAGCCGCAGATCTTGCAGACCCAGCCCTTCTTGCCGGCCGTCTCCGGCTTCGGCTTCACGTTCTGCTGGTAATACGTGTAGGTCATGGTGTCCCTGTCGGACAGGACGCGCGCCTCGGTCACCGTGCAGATGAACATGCCGTGCGTGTCGAGGTCGACGTAGCTCTCGACCTTGAGGGACATGAAGGAGTTGACGTACTTCGGCAGGAACACGAGCCCGTTGTCCGAGCGCAGGACCTCCTGGCCCTCGAACTTATCGGCGCTGCGCCCGCTCTGGAAGCCGTAACGCTCGAACACCGAGAACGGCGCGTCGGTCGAGAGGCAGTTGACGTTCATGACGCCCGTCTGCTGGATGATGTGGTGCGAGTAGTTCTGCTTGTTGATCGTCACGGCGATGCGGTTCGGCGTGTTCGTGACCTGGGAGACCGTGTTGACGATCAGGCCGTTGTCGCGCTTCCCGTCGTTCGAGGTGACGACGTAGAGGCCGTAGCCGATGTTGAAGAGCGCCGTGAGGTCGTTCTTGTTCGCCTTTTCGGAGGACTGCTGCTCGTATTCGCGGCACAGCTCGGAGGC
>JAFYBI010000130.1 GCA_017540285.1 Clostridia bacterium
GACCAGGTGAAGCCGCCGTCATCGGAATGCGTCTCATACATCGTGAAGCCGTGGGCCACTTCCCCGCCCTGCGCCCGGATCATGCCGAGCAGCCTGCCGGAGGGAAGCTCGGCGACATGCGGTTCGTGGAAATTGTCCGGGTTCGTGCCGTCGGGGATCGCGAGCTCCGAGAGCTTTTCCCACGTGATCCCGCCGTCCCTGCTCCGGTATGCCGCAAGCGCACCGGGGGCAAGCGCGTCCGTGAACATCGCCTTGCCGAGATAGACGAGCGTGCCGTCGCGGAGGATGTTCGGGCCGTGCGGCGCGGAGACCGGGACCTTCACCGTCTCTCCCCACGTCTCGCCGCCGTCCTCGGAGACGCGCACGAACGAGCCGCCCGCCGCGTATTCCTCGGGAATGCTCGCAAACTGGTCGAGCAGTCCGGACGCTGCGGGTCCGAGGGAGCGGATGCCTCCGGCGTATTCGTGGAGATACGCCTTCGCCGGGTGGCAGAACCAGGTGACGAGGAGCCGTTTCCCGCCGAGGGACACGATCCCGGCGTCGCGGTCGTCAAGGAAGGTGTCGTTGACGATCATCGGGATGCTCCATGTCCGGCCGCCGTCGCAGCTCCGGTAGAGGCAGGTCTTGCCGAACGGGCAGACGTGGCTGACGCGGAAGCCGGAATCGACGGCATAGAGGACGCCGTCCGTATCGATGGCGACGCTCGGCCAGCCGTGATAGCGGAAAAAGGTATGCGGGGACCGGTTGACGATCCCGTGTTCTGTTGCGGGACGGATCAGCATGATGACGCTCCTTTCGAATTTCCTGTTGTTCGGATGCCGCACACTGCCATGATAGCACGTTTTCGCGTGTCTGTCAAGTCCCGATCAGACAAATTTGCGGATGCGGAACATGCGGTTGATGAGCGTCCAGAGCGCGGGAAAATAGCGCATGACGTTCCAGACGCCGAAGCCGCCGAGACCGTATTCCGCGCCGAGCAGGAGCTTATCGCGCACGGAGCGGGCGTTCTCGAACCAGACGACGTGTTCGACGGCGTCCTCGTAGGTCTCGGGGCGGTCGAAATACGTGTAGAACGGTGAGGCAGCCCGCTCGTCGAAACGGATCTCGGCGCCCCGGTCCGCCGCACGGTTCACCGCCGCGACGTTCCCGAGGGACTCCGCCCTCGATTGTCCGGGGACATACGGAAGCGCCCAGTCGTAGCCGTAATTCGGCAGGCCGAGCAGGAGCTTCTGCGGCTCGATCTCGCTGACGGCGTAATCGACGACCCGGCGGACTTCGCCCAGCGGCGCGACCGCCATCGGGGGACCGAAGGTGTAGCCCCATTCGTAGGTCATGAGGAGCGCCCCGTCCGCCGCCGCGCCGAGGAGGGGGTAGTTGTGCCCCTCGTAGAGCAGACCGCTCTGATCCGCGCGCACCTTCGGCGCAAGGGAGACAAAGACGGGGACGCCCTCCGGGAGCCGCTCCGAGAGGAGTGCGAGAAAATCGGCATAAGCGGCGGCATACGCGGGCGGGATGTATTCGAAATCCGAATCGACGCCGCCGTATCCCGCGCGGACAACGGCTTCGGCGAGGTTGTCGGCCAGCCGTTCCGTGAGCGCGGGAGAGGCGAAGATCTCCGCCACGAGCTCCGAGGAAAAGGTCCCGCCCTCGGTGAGCGAGGTGAGGGTCAAAAGGGGCTCGGCGGCATACGCCCGGGCGAGGTCGATGAACTCCTCTTCGAATTCCGGCGGGATGAGCGAGGCGTCGGGGCGGAGTCCGGTCGAGAAGATCGAGAGGTACGTGAGATACGGGAGCGTGCGGCGGAGCACCGTCCGATCGATGAACGGATAGGCATACCCCATTGTCACGGCGTCCCCATATTCCGGCGGTTCGTAGACGATGTTCAGGATCTGCCCCGGATAAATGCGGTCGGAGCCGTCGAGGACCGGATTGTTCCGCAGGATGGCGAGGCGGGAGACCCCGTAGCGCGCGGCGATGGCGGTGAGCGTATCCCCGCCCGCGACAGTGTGGGTGACGGTCGGATACTGGATCAGAAGATCCTGTCCGACGGCGAGGCGTCCGGGCTCTCCGAGCAGATTGTCGGTGATGATGCGCGTGGGCGGGACGCCGGTCTCCCGGGCGATCGACGTGACCGTGTCCCCGCGTCGGACGGTGTGGATGAGCATGAGCGGCACTTCCTTTCGGTGGTTCTCCCGGAAAGGATATGCGGCGCGCGGGAGAATATGACCGCGGGAAGCCGGCCGCATGCTGCGAAGTTCATGCTGCGTGTCAGACATAAAACAACCGCGGGTCAAGCCTGCGGCTGTTGTGCTGTTTGCTCAACGGTTATCTGTGCTCCGCCAGCCAGAGGGACACCCTCGACTGGATCGCCGACGCGCAGGTCTCCGCTGTGGAATTGCCGCCGAGGAATGCGGAGATCTCTTCCTCGATGATCTCTCTGACCTCTGATGGGAGACGTTCCGCGATGCGGGTTACACTCCGCGAATCGAGATCCGTTTTCAGGCGCACAGCATCTTCTTCGGTGAATTCAAAGACATATCCCGGTTTATCGAGAGTTTCCGAAGTCGGGGGCGGCACTTCCGGATCCTTCTTCGCCATCCCGCCTCCGCCGGAGAAGTAACCAATAATGTAATTGTCGTAATACTCTTCGCAGAGCTCATCGAAAGTGTCCTTGAGAACAGGGATCGTTCCGCCTCCGGAGGGACGGCCGTCCGGGTAGCGGATCGGTTCCATGCAGGCGGCAATGAACTCCCACGCGAGATCCGGGGCGGCGGCGTCCTTTCCGATCATGAAGGTATCGCTGAAAATCAAATCGAACACCGTTCCCTCCGCCCCCGCGTATCCGATGCGGGTATAGTCCTTCGTGCCAAACCAGACGGGATCGCGGACCAGACTCTGGAGATTGAAATAGGCTTGTTCCCGAAGCGCGATCATGCCGTTGTGGTAGAACTCATACTGCTCCTCCGGCTCAACATGCGCAAGAGGGGAGGTCCTGACATACTCCGCCCCGGCAGGCAGCGTGCCGAGGAATTTCAGCCAGCGCAGAAACTCCGGGCTGTCGAAGGAACAGGTCCCAGCCGCAAGATCGACGAAGGATAAATACCCGTTTTCGCCGAGCAGCGACCGCTGTCCTCCCTCCTGCGCGAGATCCATCAGCAGCACGCCGTCCGGGA
>JAFYBI010000131.1 GCA_017540285.1 Clostridia bacterium
CACAATTTCAACTCCTTCGACTATGTTCCCGTCATGGCGGGATGGCGCAGCGCGTTCCATCTGGAGACGGATCAGTTCGGTCACACCGAAGTGGACGGGACCTGGCAGGCTCCGTGGATCGTGGGGTTTGAAGCCGAGGACGAATTCGACGCGATGAAGAAGTATGCGAAGTACTACTTCCATACCGGCATCGCCGAGACGAAGAAAAAGACCGTGGTGCCGAAATTCTGGCACGGACCCGTCGCCTGCGGGTGGATCCAGCAGTTCGCGGACAACGGCCTGTCCGAGAAAGGCACCTCCGGCGCCTGCGAGCCGGTCTATCTCGACTATCTCGACCGGCTGCACAAAGCCGGACTGCACCCGCGCTGCCTCATCATCGACGACAAGTGGCAGAGCGAATACTGCGTCGATATCGCCGATCCCGCGAAGTGGCCCGATCTGCGCGGATTCGTCGACGCGCGCCGTGCCGAGGGGATCCATACGATGCTCTGGTTCAAGATCTTCGATCCCGAAGGACTCCCCGAGGAGGCGGTCGTCACGACGGAGGCAGGCGAGCGGCGCGTCGACGTGTCCCATCCCGTCTTCCTCCGGATGCTCGACGAAGCGCTGACGCGCATCTTCTCCTCCGCGCCGGGATGCTACGACTGCGACGGCATCAAGATCGACTACGCCTTCCAGATCCCGATCGGGCGGAAGTTCCAAACCTACTCCGGCAAATACGGCGTCGAATACCTCTACGAGTTCATGAAGCACATCTGCGCCAAGGCGAAATCGATCAAGCCGGAGGCCATCATCAACTGCTCGCCCTGCCATCCGTATTTCGCCCATCTCTGCGACCACGCGCGCCTGCACGACTACAACCCCGACAACCGCAACTGCAAGGAAGACCTCGAAATGCGGGCGAAGATGTACCGCATCGCGATCCCGGACACCCTGATCGACACGGACAACGCGGGCTTCAACACCCGCCGCGACACCATGCGCTGGCTCCTCGATCAGCCGGAAACGGGCGTGCCGGACCTCTACTGCATCTCTCCCCTGCCGGGAGGGTTCGCGTTCCGGGACGAGGATCTCGCCGCGCTCGCCGAAGTATGGCGGGAATACACCGAACGGATCGACCGGGAATACGGGGAATAACGGAAAAGGATCTCCGAAAGGAACAAGGAGGATTTCACGATGATACGACTTGACGGCTATATGGCCGGGTGCAATCTCGGCCACTGGATCTCCCAGTACGGGAACAAGGGAAAAGAACATCATTCGACGTACATCACCGCGCCGGACTTTCAGAGAATGGCCTCATGGGGATGCGACCACGTCCGTCTGCCCGTCGACTATTTCCTCTTCGAGCGCGACGACGAACCGGGCGTTTACCGCGAGGAGGGGCTTCGGTACATCGACAGCGCGATCCGCTGGGCGAAGGACGCCGGACTGAACCTCGTCCTGGATCTGCACCACGCGCCGGGCTTCTTCTTCGGAAACGGCGCGAAAAACGATCTCTTCACCAGTCCCGCGAGCCGGAAGCGGTTTGAGGACATCTGGGTGTTCTTCGCGAAGCGTTACGCCGCGGAGGGCGACAATCTCCGCTTTGAGCTTCTGAACGAGCTCGTCTGGGACGATTCCGGGCCGTGGAACGAACTCTGGCAGGACACCGCCGCCCGGATCCACGCGATCACGCCGGAGAGAAAGATCATCGTCGGGCCGAACCGCTGGAACTCGGTCTTCGAGCTGAAGAACCTCGCGGTGTCCGACGATCCCTGCATCCTGTACACCTTCCACATGTACGAGCCCTTCCTTTTCACGCATCAGCGGGCGTCGTGGGTGGAGCAGAACCGCAGCTACACGAAGCCCGTGACCTATCCCTTCGCCTTCGACGACCACCGCGCGTATTACGGCGACACCGTCCCCTACGGCATGGCGCGCGGCGGCACGGTCGACAAGGCGTACCTCGAACGTGTCATGCGGCCCGCGTTCGATTTCATCGAGAAGAACGGGCGGCCGCTCTACCTCGGCGAATACGGCGTGATCGCCAACGCGGACGACGACTCCGCCGTGCGATGGCTGAACGACGTAGCGGATATCTGTATCGCACACGGGATCGGGCGTGCGGTCTGGAGCTATCGCGGCTTTGCCCGGGTGACGGACGCGGACAACCGGGTGGCGGACGAGCGGATC
>JAFYBI010000132.1 GCA_017540285.1 Clostridia bacterium
CGGAGCTTTTCCTCCTCCGTCAGGATATCGAGGCCGATCTTCAGCGTCGCGAGCGCGGAGAGAAGGTGCGTGCGCATGAAGTTCGGAAGGTTCATCCGGCTGTCGGGTCGGCGCAGGAACACGGGACGCCCTTCGTTGACGTCGGTGATCCCCTCGCCGGAGAAGTAGTTGTAGGAAAGGAGACCGCCGCAGTCCGGATCGCCTTCGAGCGCGGAGAGAAGCAGCAGGTCGTAGAGGTCGGGCTTGGAGATCGCGAGCCCCGCGCGCTTCGCGAACTCGCCGAAGAGCCCGATCCACGCGTTGATATCGGACGTGCAGTTGTTGCAGTGGACCATCGCGACCGGGAGACCGTCCGGCGTCGTCACCATGTCGATCTCGCGGTGCACGCCGGGCAGATGATCGACGACGACCATCGCGAAGTCAGACGTGCCGGCGGAGACGTTGCCGGTGTAGAGCCGCACGGAATCGGTGGCGGTCATGCCGGTCCCCGCGTCGCCCTCGGGCGGGCAGAACGGGATCCCGGGTTTGAGATCGCCGGCCGGGTCGAGGAATCGCGCGCCTTCTTCGGTGAGCACGCCCGCTTCCTCACCGGCGGTCAGCACGGAGGGAAGGACGGACGACGCGGTCCACGGGAATCCGTACGGTGCGAGGAGCTCGTCGAACTTTTGCAGCATCGCAGCGTCGTAGTCGAGCGTTGCGGAATCGATCGGGAAGACGCCGGACGCTTCGCCCACGCCGAGGGTGCGTCGCCCGGTCAGCTTTTCGTGCAGATACCCCGCGACCGTCGTGATGTGGTCAAGGCGGGGAAGATGCTCCTCGCCGTTCAGAACGGCCTGATAGAGGTGCGCGACGCTCCACCGCTGAGGGATGTTGAACCCGAGGAGCGCGGTGAGCTTTTCCGCCGCCTCGCCGGTGATCGTGTTGCGCCATGTGCGGAAGGGCACGAGCAGATTGCCCGCCGCGTCGAACGCCATGTAGCCGTGCATCATCCCGGAGACGCCGATCGCACCGACCGAGGTGAGCGGTTCGCCGAACTTCGCTTTCACGTCTGCCGCGAGGTTCGCGTAGCAGTCGCGGATGCCTGTGTGGATGTCGTCGAGGGAATAGGTCCAGACGCCGCCCTCGAGGCGGTTTTCCCAGTCGTGGGAACCGGAGGCGATGATCTTGAAGCTTTCGTCGAGGAGGACGCCTTTGATGCGGGTGGAGCCGAGCTCGATCCCGAGCGTCGCGTTCTTGAAGTCCATGAGTGATCCTTTCCTGTCAGAGCAGATTTTTACCTGATACCATTATGCCGTATTTTCCGCGATTTGTCAAGCCAATGGAGCCGAAAAACCGAAAAAAAGCCCGCCCGGGGCTTTCCTTCGTTCGGTTCGGAGCTCATTTCGCGTCGCCGCGGGAACAGACGACCCGGTATCCGGCGGCTTCCACGCGGCGGTCGAGGCAGACCCGGCACTCCGCCGCCTCTTCTCCCGTGCAGATCTTGTTCTCATAGAGCTCGTATTTCTTCCGCACGTCCTTCGGGGAGAGGTTCGGCATGATGACGTTCGCGCCTGCCCTGAGCCCCATTTCGCGCCCCTTCGGATGGATCGTCCCGAGGGCGGTCGTCGCGGGGATCAGTGCGCGCGGGAACATCAGCCGCAGGATCGCGATGAGCCGCAGCGTCATCGAAAGGCTCCCGTTCGGCATGTCGCGAAAGGGCGTGTCCCGGTGCGTGAGATACGGCCCGATCCCGATCATGTGAGGCCCCAGCTCTTCGAGGAAGCGCAGATCGTGGAGCAGGTTTTCCGTCGTCTGATACGGCGAGCCGATCATCATTCCCGCGCCGACCTGATAGCCGATCTCTTTCAGATCGAAGAGACAGCGCTTGCGGTTCTCGAGGCTCATCGAGGCGGGGTGCAGCTTCGCGTAGTGATCGCCGTCCGCCGTCTCGTGCCGGAGCAGATAACGGTCCGCACCCGCGTCGAAATACGCCTGATAGCTCGCGCGGCTCTTCTCCCCGACGGAGAGGGTGATGGCGCAGGACGGGAACCGCTTCCGGATCTCCGAGACGATCGTCACGAGCTTCTCATCGGTATAGAACGGGTCCTCGCCGCCCTGGAGCACGAAGGTCCGGTAGCCGAGGGAGAATCCCTCCGCGCAGCACGAGAGGATCTCCTCTTCCGTCAGACGGTAGCGCGAGACGTTCCGGTTGTCCCGCCGGATGCCGCAGTAGAAGCAGTTGTTTTTGCAGACGTTCGTGAATTCGATCAGCCCGCGGAGGTAGACGTCGATCCCGTAGACTTCGCGCCGGACCCGGTCCGCCTCCGCGAAGAGCAGGGCGTCGACCCCGTCCGCCTCATCGGCCGTGAGAAGCGCGAGAAAACCATCGTCCGGGAGCGTGTGTTCCGCGGCGAGCGCAGCGATCAGTGTTTTGGGATCCATGACGACCTCCGTCCTGTCTGCCGAATCGGTCATTCCGACCGTACCCGGCGGGTTCCGCGGCTATTATATCCCAAATCCGGCGTCTTGTCAAGGGATGTGTTTTTTTGGAGAACTTTTCGAGAACTTCGCCCGAATCTCTTGCAAAACGGGTGTAAAATGATTATAATATAATGGGTTTTTATCCTGACGTTCAAATACCGCAGAATGGAAAAACGGGCTTCGGCCCTTCGGATACGACATGGTCTTTTCATCCGCCGTCTTTCTCTTCCTCTTCCTTCCCGCCGTCTGGATCCTGCACGCGCTGATCCCCGCGAAATACCTCCGCGCGCGCAACGTCCTGCTCGGGATCGCCAGCATCCTCTTCTACGCATACGGCGAGCCGATCTACATCCTTTTGATGCTCGGCTCGGTGCTGATCAACTACGCCGCCGCCCGCCTCATCTCCTCCGCCGCGGAAAAGGGAAGCGTGAGCCGGAAAAAGGCGTTCACGGTCCTCGCGGTGATCGTCAATCTCGCGATCCTCGGCTTCTTCAAATACGTCCCGTGGCTCGTGTCGCTCATAAATGCGCATACGCCGCTCTCCCTCCCCGTCCCCGGTTTCACCATGCCGATCGGCATTTCGTTCTATACCTTCCAGATCCTCTCCTACGTCCTCGACGTCTCGAAGGGGACCGCGGACGCGCAGAAGAACTTCTTCAATCTCCTGCTCTACATCTCCTTCTTCCCCCAGCTCATCGCCGGGCCGATCGTCACCTACAACGAGATCCGCGAACAGCTCACCTGCCGCGAGGTCACGGCGGAGAAGACGGCCCGCGGGATCAAGCGCTTCCTTTTCGGCCTCTCGAAAAAGCTCCTCATCTCGAACACCGCCGCCGTGATCGCGGACGCAGCGTTCGGCGCCGCTGCGCTCACGACCTCCCTTGCCTGGGCCGGCGCCGTCGGGTACTGCATCCAGATCTATTTTGACTTCTCCGGCTACTCCGACATGGCCGTCGGACTGGCTTCGCTCTTCGGATTCCGCATCGGCGAGAACTTCAACTATCCCTATTCCGCCGTCAGCATCCGCGACTTCTGGAAGCGCTGGCACATCTCGCTCACCTCGTGGTTCCGCACCTACGTCTATTTCCCGCTCGGCGGCAACCGCAAAGGCGGCGCGCGTACGGTGCTCAACCGCTACATCGTCTTTTTCCTGACCGGCTTCTGGCACGGCGCGAACTTCACTTACATTCTCTGGGGCCTCTGGCACGGCACGCTCATGATGTTCGAGCGCGTGACGAATCTCGGCCGCCTCGAAGAGAAGAAGCCTCTCCGGCCTCTGCTCCGGCTCTACACGCTGCTCTGCGTCGCCGTCGGGTTCGTGATGTTCCGCGCGCCCTCCCTCTCCGCGGGATTCTCCTATCTCGGCGCGATGTTCTCCTCCCGGCCGGGCATCTCCGAACTCGGCGCGCTCCTCACTCCGTACGCCGCCGCGGTGATGCTGACGGGGATCGTCCTCTCCATGCCGCTTCTGCCGAAGATCCGGGCGTGCGCGGCGGCATCCGGACATGCCCTTGCGTGGGACCGCGCCGAATACGTCCTCTGCGCGCCGCTCTTCGCCCTCTGCGTGATGACGCTCGCCTCGTCTTCGTTCAACCCCTTCATCTACTATATTTTCTGAGATACCGCCATGACTGAAAAACGAAAGCATCTTCCCGCGATCCTCTTCACCGCCGCCTTTTTCGCCCTGTGCGTCTTCTTTTCCCTCGGGATGCTCCTCCCGGGCGCGGCGGATACGGCGGACAGCGGCGACATGCCCCAGCTCCTCGTCGACGGGAAGATCTCCGAGACCTCCCGCGACGACTTCGAGGAGTGGTTCTCGAAGCACTTCGCCTACCGAGACATCCTCGTCGACGCTTTCTCCGTCCTGAAAGAGAAGGTCTTTCGTACCGGGAACGACCAGGTGATCGTCGGGCGGGACGGCTTCCTCTTCTTCGCCGAGACGCTTCCCGATTACACGGGCTCCGCACCGATGACCGACGAGGAGCTCACCGCCGCGGCGGACGCCCTGAAAAACCTCTCCGACTACGCACGGGAGCACGGCGCGAAGTTTGTCTTCCTCTGCGCGCCGAACAAAAATACGATCTATCCCGAGAAAATGCCCCTGACCGTCTCCTCGCGCGGGGAGGCGCCGTCGAATCTCGACCGCCTGCTGCCGCTGCTCGTGGAGCGGGGCGTGAACTGCGCCGACGTGCGTCCCGCATTGCTCGCGGCGAAGGAGGAGCGGCTCGTCTATCACAGGCGCGATTCCCACTGGAACAACGAAGGCGCGCGGATCGCCGTCAACGCCGTGCTGGAAGCCGCGGACATCCCGCTTGACCTTTTCGGCGAACCTCTCACCGCCATGACCCGCGATTTCCGCGGCGACCTCGACTCTCTCCTGTATCCGAAGACGCCCCGGTACGACGACGAATACGTTCTGGACCTCGGAGACCGCTTCCGGTATCTCTCCGGCGGGTCCGGCCTCATGAATCTCGATATCCTCACGCAGTACGGATCCGACAAGGGCCTCGGCATGGGCCGCTCGCTCGTGTTCCGGGATTCCTTCGGGAGCGCCCTGATCCCGTATTTCGCCTCGTGCAGCGGATCTGCGCGGTTCCACAGAGCGCTTCCGTACCGCATCGATCTGCTCGAGGACGCCCAGGGTGGGACGACGATCGACACGGATCTGGTGGTCGTCGAGATCGCCGAACGCAACCTGAGGAACCTGATCGGCTCGGACGCGCGCATCGTCGGATGAATAAAGGATTTTGAACCATGAGAAAACTGCTTTCGATACTTTTGATTCTCGCACTCCTGGCGGGCCTGACACCCGTCCTGTCGTCCTGCGCCCGCGACCCCGGCGAGGTTGTGACGCAGACCGCGGAATCCGTGATGAACGCGCTGCACCTCGCGGACAAGGTGAACTTCCACACCGAAAGCTGGTACTTCGCCGAAAACCGCGTGTTCGAGCAGTACGATATGGCAAAGGAAATGGGCATCACGTTCGAGCGGGTCTCGGATATCGAGGCGGACGAGGACGCGGAAACCCTCTGGCAGCCGGAGCCCGTTCCCGAAGACGTCCCGGAGCCGAACATCACGGAGCCGGGGAACGGCGGGTTCCTCATGCGGGTCTACGATTCGATGACCCTGTATGCCTCCCCGGACGACGCCTCCGCCGTGAAGGACACCCTCTCCGCCGGAACGATCGTAGAGCTGCGCGAGCAAAAGGATTCCCCGTGGGCCGAGGTTTTCTCCGAGAGCGGCGAATCCCTCGGATACGCGAAGGACGGCTTTCTGCATGCGATCGACAGGGACTGCGGCGTCTACGCGACCCTTCCGATCGAATACGGCCAGGCAAAGACCAACCAGGAGACCTACGTACAGGCATATTCGCACCTTGTCGATATCCGCCAGTACTTCAACACCGTCGAGACCTATGCCGAGGACTTCTCGGATCTCGATCTCAGCGACGTGGACTTCGTCGTCAGCATGAAGCTCTCGACCGACGACACCTCCATCGGCGAGCCGTTCTATCACCGGAACCTCTGCCTGCTCCAGTACGACCTTCTGCCCATGATGAAGGCGGCGGCGGAGCGTTTCAAGCGGGACGGCTATACCATCATCATCTACGACGCCTACCGGCCGACCAGCGTGCAGCAGCGGTGGTTCGACGTCATTCGCGTGCACAAGTGGGTCGCGGACCCGAAGATCGGCATGGGCGGCGTCCATGACCGCGGCACGGCCGTGGATATCTCGCTGATCGATTCGGCGGGGCATCTCTGCGAAATGCCGACGCCGATGCACACCTTCACCGAGGCGAGCGACCGGCGCAGCACCCTCATGACCGCAACCGCGCGCGCCAATATGGACTACATGCTCGGCGTCATGCTCGAATGCGGCTTTACATACATCCAGTCCGAGTGGTGGCACTTCCAGGACGTCAACACGCTGTATTACCTGCCGACGGATCATCCGATCGATGACATCCCGCTGGCGGTCTTTGAAAACTGAGGGGAGGGGAGCGCATGAGAACCTTTGTGACCTCGGAGAAAATGATCGATTATCCCGTCCCCCAGCTCACGCCCGAAAAGAAGCGCGCCGCCCCGGCCTTCGTGCTCCGCCTTCAGGTGACCAAGTCCGCGGATCGCGCGGGGACGGAATACGCGTTTCTCGTGGCGAGGAATCTGAAGATCCCGCTCGAGAGCTTCACCGTTTCGTATGAATATACCTACCTCGATCCGGAGACGGACGAACACCGTCAGGCCTCCGGCGAGATCCGGTATGCGGACGCCGACATCAACCGCAGCAACTTCATCGTCTGCCGGATCAACGACACCAACACCGTGCTCTCGAACGGCTTTCAGGTCCGCGTGACCGAAGCGGCCGCCGAGGACGGAACGGAATATGTCTACGGGGACGGCGATTTCCTCGCGGACACCGAGAACGATCGCGCCCTGCGCTATTCCTACGCCGGGGAGAACGCGCCGTCTTCGAAGAGCGGGGAGCGGGACGGGCCGAAGAAGGAGAAGAAGGCGAAGAAGCCCGGCAGCCGGCTCGCCCATACCCTCGTCGCGCTGGCGGCGGTCCTCGCGGGCCTGCTCGTCGCCTGTCTGCTCGTCTTCGCCGTGTTCTTCGGCTTCCACTACGTCATGTACAATTACCTGATGCCCGAAGCGGACGCGCTGGTCGTCGCCGGACGTCAGGATCTCGCCGAGGATTACGTCGACCGGTATCTCGCGAACAATTATTTCTTCCGCATGTATCGCGACGAGGTGACGGAGACGGTCGGCCGCCTCTCGGACGAAGGCAGGCACAACGAAGCCTACGCCGTCTCGAAGAACGCGCCCTTTGTCTCCCTTACCAAGCAGGTCGCGGCAAAGGCTCTGGAGGCCGCGCTTGAACGGAAGGACTACCGGGAGGCGTACGCCTATGCCGCTTCCCTCGACGGGGAGTATGCCAACCTTGTCGCCCGTTCCGCCGCCGCGCATCTCACCGACGGGGACGGGAGCGAATGGAACGAGGAGGCCGCGTCGGTCGCCCTGAAGGCGGATGACGGGGAGGTCTCGGATCTCGTGGCGCACGATCTCGCGCTCTGGTACTGGAACCGGGGCGAAAAAGCGCACGCGCGCGCGGCGGTCGGGAGGATCACGGACGAGGGCCTGCGCGCCGAATGGGAAGAACTGTTCCGGCAGGAAGAGTTTGCCGCCGTTCTCGCGACGAAGGACACCGCCTATATTCTCGCGTATCTCGACGCGCACGAGAACGTCCCGGAGCGCGACGGCTTTCTCGCCGAATACCGCGGCAAGCGGTACGACGAGTTCGTCGAAGCCGGGGAATGGCGGAAGGCGTTTGCGTATGCCGCGGAATACGGTTTCGACACCGCCGAGCTGGTGAACGATCCGTCCATCGTCCGCGAAGCGCTCGGGGAAGCGTATTTCCTCCAGTCGCCCGCGCAGATGCGCCGCTATCACGCCGAGACCGTCTCCGCCGCCGACATGATCGTCTCCGTTCAGAACGGAAAGGTCAGCTGGGTCGACGGGGGCAAGGTCCTCTCGGTCTCCGGCGCCGTTTCGGTTTCCGCCGGCGAATACGTCACGAGCATCCTTTTGAACGACGGCACCGTCCGCGCCTACGCCAACCGCGCAGCCGGGAATCCGCTGACCGTGTCTTCCGTATTTGAGAACGGCTTTATCGCGGGCGCGCAGAAGCTGCAGGACGTCGTCGCGATGTCCTCCGGCGAGCGGCACACCGCCTATCTCCACGCCGACGGCACCGTCACGGTGATCGGCGACAACGAGTACGGTCAGGCGGATACCGCGAGATGGACCGACATCGTCGCGGTGGCGGCCGGACGCCGGTTTACGGCCGGACTGTGCAGCGACGGCACGATCGTGGCCTGCGGCTCGAACGCGGCCGGACAGTGCGAGGTCGGCGGATACCGCAATGCCGTCGATATCCGCGCCTGCTCGCAGTCCATCGTGGTCCTCTTCCGGGACGGCACCCTCGCCGTGGCCGGTGACCGGAGCATGGGCCTGGCCGACGCCGAAGACCTATATGATGTCGAAGAGATCCGCGCCCGTCAGACCTCCGTCATCGCGCGGCTGAAGGACGGGACGTTCCGGATGTGCGGAGGGCCCGCCGAGGGCTCGAACGGAAGCGTTGCGGAGTGGCGGGACGTCATGGACTTCGCGGTCGGCGACGGTTTCGTCTGCCGCCAGTCGGTATCCGGCTCCGTCTATTCGAACGGGGAGAACGTCCCCGTCAATCCCTGAGAGGATCCGACCCATCCCCTATCCCGATCGAAAGGATTCAAGATTGCATGACAGATAAATCCGGAATCGCCGTGCCCGAGCGCGACGATTTGGAATGGACCCCGGAGCCGTCCGAGATCTGGGAACCGGAGGACGACGGAGACGCGGGGGACGAAGCGGAGCTTGCGCTGCTCGACGAGGCCGAGGCCGAAGCCGTTCTGCGTGAGCGCCGGAGCATCCCGGACAAGGTGCACAAGGTCCCGATCGTCCTCTCCGCCGTCCTGCTCGCCCTTTTCGCCGCGGCAGCCGTGACCGCATGTGTCCTCGCGCACGGCGTGTTCTCGCGGATCGGACCCGTTTCGGCGGCGATCGATGAGACGGTCGACTATCCCGTTCTGCACGATGCCTTCTGGGGAAGGTTCTGCAAGGCGGACCCGCCCGTCGCCGAGATCGACACCTCCTCGGTCGGCGAGCGTCAGGGCGGCGTCAGGGCGTTCGGCTTTCTGCGAAAGATCGTAACCGTGACCGTCGAGGACCGCATCCCGCCGGAATTCGAGACCTCCCCGGTCGTCATTTCCCCCGGCGAGTTCCCCGACGACCCGGCGGACTTTGTCCGCGCCTGGGTGGATCAGACCGCGCTGACCTTTGCCTTTGCAGGCGATCCGGAGCCGTCGGAAAACGGTCTCGTTTCCATCGCGGCGACGGACGAGAGCGGCAACCGGACGGAGCACGGCGCACCGCTCACGGTCACGGAGCAGGTCTTCCGCCATGAGCGCGGCGCGAGCCGAAACGGCCTCATCAAGTCCCTGAAGGCTGCCGTTGCCGACGGGACCTGGGACGTCTCCTCCGTGGAGGCGAACACCCCCGGGACCTATCCCGTGCGCGGCGACGACGGCGAAGTCCGCTATTTCCTCACCGTCACCGTGTCGGACACCACGCCTCCGACGGCGGAACCCGACGCGCATGACATCCTCTGCGGCGAGCGTCCGGACGCCTCCCTCTTCGCGAAGGAGATCAAGGACGCCTCTCCCGTGACCGTCCGCTACCGCACGGAACCCGATTTCGACACTCCCGGCGAGGGGACGGTCGCGCTCCTGCTCGAAGACGAGGCGGGGAACCGCACCGAACTCGACGTTCCCGTCATGTGCTGGGACTTCATGGCCATGCGGATGATCGAATACGGCACGACGCCCGAAGAAATCGTCGATCTGGTGCTCACCTCCAGCCTGCCGACCGACGAGGTGCGGATCCTCAGCGGCTTCAATTCCTCCCTCGGCGAGACGGGGCTGCACGAGCTGACCCTCTCCGGCCGCTATTCCTCCTTTACCCTGACCGTCGAGACGGAAGACACCGTCCCGCCCGATGCGACGGTGCACGACCTCGACCTTCTCCTCGGCGAGCGCGCGGAGCTTGACGACTTCGTGACCGATGTCCGGGACTACTCCGGCGCCACGGCGGTTTATGTCCGGGAGCCCGACTTCGGAGCCGTCGGCGAGCAGCAGGTAGACGTGCTCCTCGAAGACGGCGTCGGAAACCGGAAGACCGTCACCGCCGCCCTCTGTATCTGGGACATCCCCGCCGCCCTCACGGTCGAGAGCGGAACGACCCTCGCGGAGCTTCGGTCGCTCCTTTTCGAAAAGCACGGGGAAGGCAGCCTTCCCGCGATCGCGGACGCCGATGACCTCGCCGACCGTCAGCCCGGGGAATATGCTCTGACGCTCAGCGGCGAACACGCTGACATGTCGATCACGCTGACTGTCGAAGACACGACGCCGCCCGCCCTCACGACGAAGGCGCTCACCGTCTACGTCGGAGAAGCCGTCGATCCGTGGGGCCTCGTGGCCTCCGCGACGGACCGCGCCCCGGTGATCGTGACCTTCGAGAAAGCTCCCGACACCGCGTCGGAAGGGAACCGGACCGTGACCCTCGTCGCCCGCGATCCCTACGGAAACGAGACGCGCGCCGACGCCGTCCTCACCGTCATCGCAGACCACGACCCGCCTGTGATCTACGGCACGGCGGATCAGAAGGTCCTCATCGGCGGCACCGTGTCCTTCCGCAAGAACGTCTGGGCGGAGGACGCGAGGGACGGATCGGTGAACGTCACCGTCGATTCGTCCGCCGTCAACCTGAACGCGGTCGGCGTCTATCCGGTCGTCTATTACGCCTCGGACGCAAGCGGGAACACCGCCACTGCCACCGCATACATCACGGTCGCGGATTTCGACGAAGACACCGTCCGGTCGTATGCCGACGCCGTGCTCGCGCAGATCCTCCCGTGGGGCGGGACCGAGCGCGAGAAAGCCAAGGCCGTCTACGATTATGTCTCGAAGAGCGTGCGGTATTCCACCTCGACCGCGCACCTCATGGGGCAGTACTGGCGCGCCGCCTATTCCGCCTTCACCACATACGCGGGCAACGGCTATACCTACTACGCCATGTCCTCGGTGCTCCTCACCCGCGCGGGGATCGAGAACATCATGGTCTCCCGCAACGATCCGAACCACCCGCATTACTGGAACCTCGTCAAGGTCGACGGGAACTGGTATCACTTCGACGCCTGCCCGCACTACGCCGGGTTCGACCTCTATTCGTTCCTTTTGACCGACGCGCAGGTCATCGACTATTCCACCTATCAGGTCGCCGGGTATTACAGCTTCGACGCAAGCCTCTATCCCGCGACGCCGTAAAATCCCACCCAAACAAAGGAGAATCCCCATGAAAGCAAAGATCTTCGCCGTCCTGACCGCCCTCGCGCTCCTGTTCGTCCTCGCCGCCTGCACGGAGGAAACGCCCAAACCCGCCGATCCCGACACGCCGGACGCAGCCGCTCTCGCGGAAGCCGACGCCGAATTCGCGGGCGGATACACCGTCAAGCTCGACGACGGCACCTCGATCACGCTCGGCGCGGTCGCGGACGACACCCTCGCAGCCCTCGGCGCCGCCGACGACGTCATGGAGGCCCCGAGCTGCATCCGAACGGGTACGGACCGCGTCTATACCTTCAACGACCGCTTCACCGTCACCACCCAGCCCGACGCCGTCGGACGCGAGCGCATCACGGAGATCGTCTTCCTCTCCGACGCCGTCGCGATCGTGGAAAACGGCGCGTCCGTCATGCTCGGAGGGGATGCGTCCGCGGCGGACAGCGCGTTCGGCGAGCCGTTTGAAGCGGGCGGCGGCATCCGC
>JAFYBI010000009.1 GCA_017540285.1 Clostridia bacterium
CACATTCCCTCGTCGTCCACCGAAAGCGCGTCCCGGATCTCCGGCTTCCAGAAATCCTGTCCGTGACGCAGAACGGCGACGGACGCGATGTCCCAGATGATGTGCGTCGTCGACATCAGCGTGCCGAAGGGGACGCCGTGATCGCGCCGGAAGAGCCCCGTGAGATAGTCCCCGACGGGGATGTTCTTGCCCTCGAGGGCATACGCGCACTCCATTGCCGTGAGGTGCAGGACCTCCGTACCGCCTGCAGCCGGGAGGAGAATGACGTTTGTGCCGCTTCCGAGCAGGACCTGCGCCGCGGCACGGTCCTGTCTCAGGTTGAAGTCGTTCGCGCTCCGGTACCGGTCCGCGTCGTTCGCTCCGATGAGGACGGCGACCATGTTTTTCCGGATCGACGGATCGAGCAGCAGGGCGGACGCGGCGTTCGTGAAGCACCCGATCGAGGCGACGAAGACGTAGTCGTCTGTGGAGCGGCAGGCTTCAACGATCGCATGGGCGGCGGGATTGTCGACCGGCGTTTCCCGGTCCGGAAGGTAGCGGTCCGCGCCGCGGTATGCGGGAACACCGCACCCGGGCAGGGTCAGATCGCGGACCCGGACGAGCTCTTCATAGGATTTTGCCATGCCGTCGCCGGGGGAGGACGAATTCTGGTTCCAGAACGGCGCCGCGCCGAATCCGAGGACCTCGAGGTCGGGATTCAGCAGCGCATACGCGACGGCGAACTGGTCGTCGATCTCGTTGGCCGTGTCGGTATCGAGAAAGAATTTCTTCGGCCGCTCCTCGGCGATGCGGGCGAGGATGGCGGCGCAGTCTTCACGTGTCATGACGTTCTCCTTTCGTTTCGGAGGGCCGAAGCCGCTCCGGGAATTCCGATGGACGATCGCTTCCGCAAAACCGGCGGATGCGTGCGTTACTCTTCAAAGAACACCGTTCCGACGGACCATGCCTTCACGTTCGGCACGGTCACCTCGACGGTACCGGGATAAGTCCCCGGCGTGACCGTCAGCGCTTCGAGCGGCGCATACTGCCCCATAAAGAACGCGCGCGAGCCGGCCGGCCGGAAGATCCGGAGCGTCAGAGGGCCGCTGTCGCCGACCGTGACGTTGGTCACGCTGGCCTGCTTCAGACGTCCCGCCGCGTCGACGCGCGCCTGCAGGCAGGCCTGGATCGGCGTGACGAGCTCCGCGGGCTGACGGTGCCCCGAGATCGCCGCGGACGCTTCGAGATACTGAACACGCTTGGCATTGCTCTTGGTCCTGCCCCAGAAATCGAATCCGAATACCGCCCACTTCGCCCCGGTGGACAGGGTGAGGATCGCGCTCGCGCAGGCGCCGACGGCGGTGTACCGCTTGATCCCCGCGTTCCGGACGGGGATGCAGTCTTCCGAAGGCGTGCCGGCAGGCGCCGTGCGGACGTATTCACTCAGCGGCTCGAACCGGTCCGCATCCTTCGGGACAAGCGCCCAGTCGGTCGATTTGCCCCAGGGACCGCCCCACAGGAATCCGGCGGACGACCCGTTGACGGGATGCTCCGTGAAGCGCTCGTACAGCCTTGCGACGCTGATCTCCGAGGCTTCCGCCGGCAGCTCGAATCCGCGGTCGGCGAGGACGCGGAGAGCCCCTCCGTCCGCGATCACGGGGACCTCGAGCAGGGAACGGATCTCGTTGTCGCTCAGTTCGGCGGCGTTCGCGGCGTGGAGAAGGTGCACCTCGTCCGGGGCGGCATGCCGGTTCATGTCGATCGAAAAGCCGTCGAAGCGCAGGCCCTCCGCGACCCGGTAGTGCCGCTCGCCGTATCCGCCGGGAAATCCCGGTGAAACGGGCCGCCCCTCGTCCGCGAGCACCAGATTCCAACCCGCGGCGGAGGTGACGTGCGCGTTTGCCGACAGCCGTTCCCAGTACGGGCGGTGCGCGGCGAAGGCGGCAAGCATCTGCTCATGCCATGCCATCGGCTCGTAGTCGTTCATCAGCATGGCGTAGCTCATGGCGTTGTTTCCGCCGGCAAGATAGAACGACGTCTCGAAGCAGGTCCCGCCGATGCTCTTGCCGTACACAACGTCCGGCAGGCTCTCGATCTCCGGACGGAGCTCGGTCACATAATCCGGTTCCAGGCGGTTCTGCGCGTCGAGATCCTCCATCTTCACGATAAAGGTCTCGGGGTCGTGATCGTTGTAGCTGCCGCCGCCGTATTCCTCGCACAGCTCAATGTAGGGCACTTCCTCCGGGTTCAGGCCCATGAGGGAGCGCCCATAGGCGTCCAGCTGCACC
>JAFYBI010000133.1 GCA_017540285.1 Clostridia bacterium
CGGAGAGGGCTTCGTCGCAGTAATCGACGATGGCGATGTTCGCGCCGACCCTGGCCAGGGCGGCCGCGATGGCGTATCCGATTCCCCGGGACGCGCCGGTGACGACGGCGTTCTGCCCCGCGAGCATGGTTCTGTCGTAAATCTCAGTCATCATAATCCAATGTCCGATGCCTTTCTGCGATCCGTCTGCCGACGTGGGAGCCGCTCAGCCCCGGAGGGCGGCGACGGCTGCGGCGAGGGTCTCCTCGTCCTCCACGTTGTAAGCGGTGACGGATTTGTCGATTTTTCTGATGAGGCCGCAGAGGGTCTTGCCCGGGCCGCATTCCACAAAGGTGTCGATGCCCGCGTCGATGAGGGCGCGGATCTCTTTGACCCAGCGGACCGGGTTCATGATCTGCGCGGCGAGGACGGAGCCGAACACGGCGGGATCGGCGGGGTAGCGCTCGCCCGTGAGGTTCGCGTAGACCGGGATCGCCGGCGCGCAGAACGTCACCTTCGCGAGGACCGCGCCGAACGCCTCGGACGCCTCCTTCATGTAGGGCGTGTGGAACGCTCCGGAGACCGGCAGATCGACCGAGCGCGGGGAAAGTCCCGCTTCCGCGCAGGCTGCCCTGAATGCGGCGACGCCGGACGCGGTGCCCGAGATGACGGTCTGTTCCGGGGCGTTGTAGTTGGCGCACCAGACGCCCTCGATCCCCTCGCAGATCTTCTCGATCTCCTCGGGCGCCATGCGCATCACAGCTGCCATCGCCGGGGTGTCGGGCATGTCGCGGGAGGCCTTCGCCATCAGGCGCGCGCGCTCCAGAACGAGGGAAAAGCCCTCCTCGGCGGAAAAGGCGCCGGCGAACGCGAGGGCCGGGAGTTCTCCGAGGGAGAAGCCCGCGGCGGCGGAAGGTTCGATCCCCGCCTCTCTCAGCGCGAGCGCCGCGCCGAGATCCGTGAGATACAGGGCGGGCTGGGTGTTGACGGTTTCGCGGAGCTCTTCGGGCGTGCCGGAGAAGGAGAGGGCGCGGATGCCGGGACGGATGGCCTCGGCCTTGTCATAGAGGGACGCCGCGGCGGGGGAGACTCGCGAAAGGCTCTCGCCCATGCCGGGGTACTGCGCGCCCTGTCCGGAGAATACGAATGCGATGTTTGCCATAACCAATCCTTATCTGATTATCTGAGATACCCGGCGGCGGAGGAGAGGGCCGCTTCCGCCCCGCGCATCACGTCTTCGATGATTTCGGCGGCCGTCTGTTCGGCCTTGACCAGCCCCGCGATCTGACCCGCGAGGTAGCAGCCGCCCTTTTCGTCGCCGTCGATCGCCGCGCGGCGCAGAGAACCGACGCCGAGCGCTTCGAGCTCCTCGTCGGAAATGTCGGTGTATTCGACCTGCGCGTAGTGGCGGGAATAGGGCGTTTTGAGGGAGCGGACCGTGTGGCCCAGTCTCCGCCCGGTGACGATGGTGGAGGTGTCGGTCGCCTTCAGGATGAGCTCCTTGTAGTGCGCGGGGACGCCGCATTCCTTCGCGGTGAGGAACCGCGTGCCCATCTGGATGCCGACCGCGCCGAGCATGAGGGCAGCCGCGAGTCCGCGTCCGTCCGCGATGCCGCCCGCCGCGATCACGGGGATCTTCACCGCGTCGACGACCTGGGGAACGAGGGGCATGGTGGCCGCCTCGCCGATGTGACCGCCGCTCTCTCCGCCCTCCGCGATGACGGCGGACGCGCCCGCGCGCTCCATCATCCTGGCAAGGGCCGCGGAAGCGACGACCGGGATGATCTTGATCCCCGCCTCGAGCCAGAGCGGCATGAACGCAGCCGGATTGCCCGCGCCGGTGGTCACGATCTCGACCTTTTCTTCGGCGCAGATCGCGGCGGAATCCGCGGCCGTCGGGGCCTGCAGCATGATGTTCACGCCGATGGGATTCGCGGTGAGGGAACGGGCCTCGCGGATCTGTTCGCGCAGCTTCGTCCCGCCGAAATTCATCGCCGAGATGATGCCGAGCCCGCCCGCCTCGGAGACGGCAGCGGCGAGCTTACCGTCCGAAACATGCGCCATGCCGCCCTGAAAGATGGGAACCCGGATCCCGGCCAGTTCGCAGAGCGGCGTCCGGATCATTCCTGACCCTCCTCGACCTTGGCGACGAGATCGCCGACGGTGGTGCCGATCTTGCCGGCCTCGAGGGTGACGCCGAATTCGTCTTCGATGTCCATGAGGATCTCGACGATGGTGAGGGAGTCGATGCCGAGAGAGGTGTACTCGGTGTCGAGGGTGATGGCGTCGGTGTCTTCGCCGGAGTGGTCCGCGATGATTTCCTTGATCTTTTCGAATGTCATGATAAAATCCTCCTGAGATATGTGGGATGTTTGGTATGGTTGGTGATGGGACCCGCCTGCGGGTTTCCGTTTCACTTCTTATGAATGGTTTCTTCCTTATCTTACCAGCTTACCAGCGCACGATCGCGCCCGCGCTCGACAGTCCGCCGCCGAAAGCGCACATCGCGACGAGATCGCCGGGATGCAGCCGGCCCGCGCGATTGGCCTCGTCGAGAGCGATCGGGACGGAGGCGGCCGCGGTGTTGCCGTAATGCTGGATGTTGACGAGGAAGCGCTCCATCGGGATGTCCAGCTTGCGGGAGGCCATCGCGATGATGCGGAGGTTTGCCTGATGGGGGACGACGAAATGGATGTCGGACGGTGCGGCGCCGATCTTCTCGGCCATCGAGCGGATGTGCTCGCACATGGCGTTCACGGCGAACTTGAAGGTCTCCTGGCCCTCCATGAAGATGGTCGGCGGACGCTCGCCCTCGGGGATGACCCGGAAGGGGGACTGACCCGCGAAGGCCGGGATCTGGATGACGTCGGAGCCGCCCGCGGTGAAGAGCTCGCTCACGAGGTAGTGGTCGTCCTCACACGCGCCGAGCACAGCCGCGCCCGCGCCGTCGCCGAAGATGACGCAGGTGGAGCGGTCGTTCCAGTCGAGGAGCTTGGAGATGCGCTCCGCGCCGATCACGAGGGCGTGCTTCACGGTGCCGCGCGCGAAGAATCCGGCGGCGCACTCGAGGGCGAAGAGGAAGCCGGAGCAGGCGGAGCTGACGTCGAAGGCCGGGCATGCTGCGCCGAGGGCTTCCTGCACCTCGCCGGCGGCGGTGGGACTGACGTTGTCCGCGGTGATGGTGGCGCAGACGATGAGGTCGAGGTCGGCCGGGGTGACGCCGCTCTGCTCGAGGGCGCGTCTGGCGGCTTCCGCGGCGAGGGAAGCGGTGGTCTCGGTCGTGGCGATGTGCCGCTCCTTCACGCCGACGCGGGTGGTGATCCACTCATCGGAGGTCTCCACCATTGTGCTCAGATCGTCGTTCGTGAGAATTTTATCAGGTACGGCGCTGCCCGTGCCGAGGATCCGGAATCCCATGCAAGCCTCCACATGCTGTCGTTTGCGCGTCTCTGCGCGGATATGCCAAGAAAACTTGCCGGTTATCAATCTTTTTTGGTGCTTATTGTTCACTCATGGCAACTGTTTCTGGTTCGTTACGATTATAACAAATCCGCCCCCGGGCTTCATCAATATTTGAAGTGCAAACTGTTAACAATCTGTTACACCGACCGGGTGGGAGTCGGGCGCACTTCGCACGCCCGTTCACCAAGATAGAAAGTGCGTACCTGAAAAGGTACGCATTTCTTTTATCTGCGCGGCTGCGCTTGCAGATAACAAGATTCCGCACCATCCGTGCGGGGAGAAGAGGAAGAAAGCCCTTCGGGGCTTTCAGGGATCGCCTGCGCGGCTGGCGGACAAGAGGACCCTCGGGTCGGGCCCTCTTGTCAATCACCCGGCCCCAGAGGCGCTTTCCCCGCCTCTGGACTCC
>JAFYBI010000134.1 GCA_017540285.1 Clostridia bacterium
ACGGAGCCGCTGCCGACGGTGAGGCTCATCTTGTCGCGCGAGAGCTGCAGCGCCGTGACGGCGGGTTCCTCCGGCTCCGGTTCGGCGGGCTCGGTCTCCTCCTCCGCGTTCCCGTCCCCGGCATCGAGCGTGTCGGGCGTCTCAGGATGCTCCGGATCGTCCGGATCGTCCCGATCGTCGGGTTTACCCTCTTCGGCGGGCTCTGCAGGCTCCCCGGCTTCCTCCCGCTTCTCGTCGGGGCTCTCCGGGACCTCATCCGGTTCCCGATCGTCGGGCGCTTCCGTCTCGGGCGCTTCGGTCTCGGGGGCTTCGGCCTCCGGCGGGTCCGTCTCCGGCGCGGTCTGAGGCTCCCCGCCGGGTTCCTCGGGATGACCGGGATCGGGCTCCTCCTCCTGGCCGCCGCCGTTCAGGAGCGCGTCAAAGGCGGCGGAAATGGCGTCGGTGTTCTCCTCCTCGCGGGGCTTCTCCGACGTCGGATTCAACAGGACGAAATTCTCTTCCCCGCCGATGCTGTAATCGACGCCCGTGAGCATGTCGAGCTTCTTCGAGAGGCCGACGAGCTGCTCGCGCCCGACGAAGGTGTCGGAAATAAACGCCGAGATCCCGGCGAAGTAGGAGCCGTCGGCGAGCGAGGAGAACGAGAAGGCCGGCATGGTCGCGAGCGTGCGCTTCTCGGATTCCGAGATCGTGGGACGGTCCGGCTGGACGGCGTTCCAGAGCGCGGTGCCCCCGAAGATCACGCCGACGAGGGCGAGGCAGACGATGTCAACGATTTTATGCTGCTTGTTCAAGGCGAGACCTCACTGAATCGGAAGATTCATCAAAATCTGAAATAGAGGAACGGGCTGTAGCTGTTCCCGACGAGACGCACGGTCGACGCGCCGACGAAGAGGATCACGACGGCGGTCTTCAGGATGCGCTGCGCCGGATAGGGGATCCGCTCGCCGTACTTCTTCCAGAGCATCGGGAAGATGGGGATCGCAAAGAAGATCGCCGCGGCGAGCAGGAAGAGGTTGTCCGCGAGGATCGACGCGGTGAAGAGATCGTTGAGCGAGGCGATCCCGATCCCGAAGAGATACCCGAGGTTGCGGAAGAGATCATGATCGAAGTAGAAGATCGCGAAGCCGAAGACGGTGATGAAGATGGTGTAGAGGTGCCCGAGGATCTTCGACGGGATCTTCGGGATCCGCTCGAACCACTTGATAAGCGTCGTCTTCTCGATCATGAGGAGCACCGCGTAGTAGAGGCCCCAGAGGATGAAGTTCCACGACGCGCCGTGCCAGAGGCCGGTCAGGACCCACACGACGAGGATGTTGCGCTGCTGGTCGTGGCGGTTGCCGCCGAGCGGGATATAGACGTAATCGCGGAAGAACGTGCCGAGGGAGATGTGCCAGCGGCGCCAGAAATCCGTCGCGCTCGTCGAGATGAGCGGATAGTTGAAGTTTTCGAGGAACCGGAAGCCGAACATGCGGCCGAGGCCGATCGCCATGTCGGAGTAGCCGGAAAAGTCGAAATAGAGCTGGAGGGTGAAGAACACCGCGCCCGCCCAGCGTCCGAGAAGCGTCGCTTCCTGGAGGCCGTAGAGCCCGTCGATGACCTTCGCGCAGTTGTCGGCGATCAGGACCTTCTTCGCCAGGCCGCGGGAGAAGCGGAACAGGCCCTCGTTGAAATTCTCGGCGGATACGGCGCGGGACGCGAGCTGGGCTTCGATGTCCTTGTAGCGGACGATCGGGCCGGCGATGAGCTGCGGGAAGAAGGAGACGTAGAGCAGGAGGCGGAAATAGGACCGCTGGACCTTGGCGTCCTCGCGGTAGACGTCGATGACATAGGACA
>JAFYBI010000135.1 GCA_017540285.1 Clostridia bacterium
GAACGCCTGCGCGCCCGCCCACTCGTTCTGCATGATGCCGAGGAAGTTGACCATCTGGTTGCAGAGGGTGGCGAGGTGCTTCGCGGGAGCGGAGGAGATCTTGCCGGTGACGCCGCCGAGGCCCTCCTGGATGAGCTGCTTGAGGGACCAGCCCGCGCAGTAGCCCGTCAGCATGGAGAGGTCGTGCAGGTGGAGATCGGCGGAGGTGTGCGCCTTCGCGATCTCTTCGTCGTAGATCTCGGTGAGCCAGTAGTTCGCCGTGATCGCGCCGGAGTTGTAAAGGATCAGGCCGCCCACGGACTGGGTGACGGTGGAGTTTTCCTTCACGCGCCAGTCAGCGTCCTTCAGATAGTCGTTGACGGTCTTCTTGTAGTCGATGAGGGTGTCGGAAAGGTTGCGCAGACGCTCGTGCTGACGGCGGTACAGGATGTACGCCTTGGCGACGTCGTCATAGCCGGCCTTGATGAGGACGCTTTCGACCGCATCCTGAATGTCCTCGACGCCGATCTGTTCGCCTTTGATCTTCGGCTCGAATTCCGCCGTCACTTTCAGGGCGAGGAAGTCGATAACGTCGGGGTGGTAGTTCCTCTCGCAGGCCTCGAAGGCGGAGAGAATGGCGGTCTTTATCTTGTCAAGGCTGAAGGAAACGAGCTTGCCGTTGCGCTTTGCTACTTTGTACATGATGGATCCTCTCGTGTTGATGGGTGGTGGTTGGGGAGCCGCAGTCCCATAAAAAGTCCGGAAAGAGAAATCCTTCCGGAAACGGAACAATCAGGCAGCGTTGAAAGTATAACACAGATCGACGGAGATGTCAAGGGGGAAACACAAAATACTGTGTTTTTTTCTTGCGGCGGCACTATATGTAGTGTTTGTCGTCCGACAAGGCGGACAAGACCGGGGGGTGTCCGGTCAGTCGACGCCGCGCAGGGCGACGGTCGGGATGATGGCCGCGGCGCGGTCGCGCATCTTGAAGAGCGTCTCGCGCGGGACGGCGGAGGCGTGTCCGACGAGGGCGCCGCTGTCGACGAAGTTCTGCAGATAATACCGTTTCGTGCCGCGGATCCAGCGCGCGATGCCCTCGATGTCCCCGACCGTGTGGAACGGGGCGACGACGGTCGTGCGGAATTCGTATTCCACCCGGCCTTCGAGGAGGAGCGCGACGCTCTCCTTCACCGGGGCGGGATCGAAGCCCGGGACGCCGACGGTCTCGGCATACTTCTCCGGCACGTTCTTCACGTCCATCGCGACGTAATCGACGAGGCGGGCGTCGCAGAGGGCGCGGAGGCGGTCCGGAAAGCAGCCGTTCGTGTCGAGCTTGACGGCAAGCCCGAGGTCCCGGATCTTTCCGATGAAGGCGGTGAGATCGGGCTGCAGCAGGGGTTCGCCGCCCGTGATCGCGACGCCGTCGAGCATGCCTTTCCGCTTTTTGAGGAATGAGAAGAACTCCTCCTCGGGGATCGCGTCCGTGTCCAGGATGTCCGTCACCAGAATGGCGTTGTGACAGAAGGGACAGCGGAGATTGCACCCCGCGGTGAAGACGGTGCAGGCGACGTGTTCCGGGTAGTCCAGCAGGGTCACTTTCTGCAATCCGTGGATCTTCATGAGACCTCCTCTTGAAATCGGCGGAAATTTGCCGGATAACTTCACGGCAACTGATATTATAGCACAGAAACCCGCGGAAAACAATGTTCATTTTCAACGGAAAAAGACGCGGAATTTTGGAGAATCGGTGTAGAGAACAGCGAGATATCTGACGGATGACAGGGGGCAAACATGTGCAAAATCCGTCGTTTGTTCACCGAATCCCCCTTGACTTCCGCGCCGCGATCCGGTATAAATAAAGAAAAACAGACGCAAACGGAGAATCAGACGATGGCATTTGCTTCCGGACCACTCGAACCGAACGATTTTCTCGACCCGCGCTGTCCCTTCTGTACGGACGCCTGGGCGAAGGAGCCGCCCGCGCATCCGATCGACGCGGACCGCGTGCTCGCCAGGCTCGACGAGTATTTCTCGAGGAACGACATGCCGGCGGCCGAGCGTCATCTCGCCTATTGGCTTGCCGAGGCGGAGGAGGGCCGGGATCTTGTCGGCCAGTTTCTCCTCCGCAATGAGCGGATCGGGCTCTTCCGCAAGCAGGGGCGCGGTCCCGAAGCTCTCGCGGAGGCGGAGAAGACCGTCGCGCTGGCCGAGCGGCTGGGCATCGCGGACGAGCTCGGCGGGGCGACGGCGCTGGCGAATCAGGCGACGGCGATGAAGGCCTTCGGGATAGCGCGGGAGGCTCTCCCCGTGTTCCGGCGCGCGCTCGCGGTGTATGAGCACGCTCCGAACGCCGATCCCTACCGGTATGCCGGGGTGTGCAACAACGCCGCCCTCGCGCTCGCGGACTGCGGGGAATACGCCGAGGCACGCCGCCTGTATGCCCGCGCCATGGCGCTTCTCGGGCAGATCGAGGGAGCCGGGCCGGAGATCGCCGTGACGTGGCTCAACCTCGCCAACCTCGCCGAGGCGGAGCGGGGTCTCGAGGCGGCGGAGGGGGAGATCGCGGACTGCGTCGAGCGCGCGTGGGACCTGCTCGACCGGCCCGATACGGCGCGGGACGGGAATTATGCCTTCGTGTGCGAGAAATGCGCGCCGACGTTCCACTATTACGGGTATTTCCTCTGGGGCGCGGAACTCGAAGAAAGGGCACGGGCGATCTATGAACGGACTTGAACTCTCCCGGGCGTATTATGAGACCTTCGGCAGGCCGATGCTGGAAGAACGGTTTCCCGAACTCCTTCCGAAGATCGCCGTCGGGCTGTGCGGCAGCGGCTCGGAGTGCTGGGGCTATGACGACGCGGTCTCGCGCGATCACGACTTCGAGCCGGGCTTCTGCATCTTCCTCCCGGAGGAGGACGAAATCGACCGGCGGACGGCGTTTCTCCTCGAACGCGCTTACGCCGCGCTGCCCGCGGAATTCGAAGGGCTGAAGCGGTCGAAGATGGCTCCGGTCGGCGGCGCACGTCACGGCGTGATCCGCCGCGCGGACTTCTTCCGGGACAAATGCGGCTCCCCGGACGGGCGGCTCCGTCTCCGGGACTGGCTCGCGGCGCCCGAGACCCTCCTCGCCGAGGCGGTGAACGGGGAGATCTTCTTCGACGGCGACGGCGCGTTTACCGCGATCCGGGAGCGGCTCGCCGACATGCCCGGCGACGTGCGGCAAAAGAAGCTCGCGGGGCGGCTGATCCTCATGAAGCAGGCCGGGATCTACAACTACCCCCGCATCCTCGCGCACGGGGAGGCCGGCGCTGCCCAGCTGGCAGTCCACGCCTTCGCGGAATCCGCGATGCACGCGGTCTTTCTGCTCAACCGCCGCTATATGCCGTACTATAAGTGGCGCTTCCGTGCGTTGCGGGCGCTGGACTTCGGCGGGAATCTGGCGGACGCGCTCGAATTCCTCCTTCTCTCGGACAACGAGCCGGACACGGCGAAGACCAAGGAAGCCGTCATCGGCGACATCGGCGCGCTGATCGTCGCGGAGGTCGTGCGGCAGGGGCTCTCCGACGCGGACGGCGACGATCCCGAGGTCCACGGCTACGCGGTCAACGACGGGATCGCGGACCCCGACCTGCGCAGCCTGCACGTCCTCGCCGCGGTGTGATCCCGCAAAGGAGATTATGATGAAACGATGGATTTTTCCCGGCTTCCTCGCGCTTTTGTTCGCCGCGGTGCTGCTCGCGGGCCTGGTCCCGTGGGACCGCATCCTCCCGGAAAAAGAGGAGCTGCCCGCCGATGCCGTGGAGATCGTAACACTTGACACGGTTCAGCCGCTGAAAGGCGATTATACGATCCAATATGACGATCCCGATGATCCGGAGGGCGGCGTGACCGTCACGTATCATGTGCCGTCGGTCGGCGATTTTCCCATGCATTACGACAGCATCGATGATGTACCGCGCAGCACGATCATGACGTTTCATACACCGGACGGCGACGTCGTCGTTCTTTTCGGCGACGGCGACAGCGTGCTGGTCCCGGCGGCCGAGAACGCGTCGATCGAGTGGGAGATCAACTCGCCGGGCACCGTCAACGTCGAGGGGGACACCTCCTACTGCCGCTTTCGGTCCGGGGATCCCGAGAACTGGGTGATCTACCTCGCAGGAGGCGGCATGAGCGTCGACGCGTATACGGCGGAGCACCCCCGCACCTTCTACACGACCGGGACCGCGTGGAACGGGATCTGGAACGGCGCGTTCTTCGTGAAAGGGGAGATCAATCCCTTCGCCGACTGGTCGTATCTGCTGATCCCCTGCGACACGGCGGACTGCTATATCGGGCAGGGGGAATTCATCGGCGCACGGGAAACGGTCCTGCACCACAACGGGTATGAGAACTTCACGAAATACCTCGAATCGTTCCGGCAGGCCATGGTCGGGATGAACGCCGCGCCGGAGAAGATCCTTTTGGCGGGCTCCTCGGCGGGCGGATTCGGCGCGGCCATGCTGGCTCCGGTCGTCCTCGAAATATTTCCGGATACGGAGGTCACCGTCCTCGTCGACTGCGCGTGCCTCTCGGCGGACTGGCAGCGGATCGCCCGGGACGTCTGGCATGCGCCCGAGGAGATCACGGACCGCATGACGACCGACGACTGCGTGACGGACGCGCTCGTCGCGGCGGCGGAGACATACGGCGGCCGGCTGAAGATCCTCTATCTCGCGGTGGAGAGCGACGCCACGCTGATCCAGTATCAGGAGTACCTCAACACGGGGGACTTTGCCATCTCCCCCGAAGCAAGGAACCATTACAACGAAACGCTCAAGGCGGCGGTGAAGCGGCTCCGCGAGGCGGTCCCGGACGCGGGGATCTGGATCTGGCGCCGGTCTCCCGCCGATGCTCTCTCAACGCCGGTCCACATGATCATCCCGCGCTTCGGCTCGAAATACGACGTCGGGAACGAACTGCTGACCAACGGGCTCTCGTGGGTCTGGAACGCGGTCATGCACGACGCGCCGCCCCTGTCCTTCGGCCTCGACGGCTTCCTCGATGACTGACAAAGTTATCCGGAATCATCCGGAATCCCGGAGTTTTTCTTCCCGCGCTCTTGATAAAATCCCGTTTCTGTGGTATGATAAGGGACGGACAAATCTGACAGGGAGAATCGATATGAGAGTTGCGATCATCACCGGCGCGTCGGCGGGGCTCGGGCGGGAATTCCTCCGCGCCATGCCGAAGGCGTATCCGGACATCGAAGAATACTGGCTCGTCGCGCGGCGCAGGGAAAAGCTCGTCGAAGCGGCGAAGGACGTCCCGCGGCAGTGCCGCATCTTCCCGCTGGACCTGACGAAGGACGAGAGCTACGAGAAATTCGCCGAGGTCCTCGAGCGGGAAAATCCCGAGGTCCGGATGCTTATCAACAACTCCGGCTGCGGGTTCCTCGGCAACGTCGGCGAAGGGGAGCTCGACCGCCAGGTCCAGATGGTGGATCTCAACCTCAAGGGCCTGACCGCGATGACGCACCTCGTCATTCCGTACATGCCCTCGGGCGCGCACATCATCAACGTGTCCTCCATCGCGTCGTTCTGCCCGAATGCCCGCATGACGGTCTATTCCGCGACGAAGTCCTACGTCACGGCGTTCACGTTCGGCATCGGCGAGGAGCTCAGGCAGAAGGGCGTGACGGCGACGGCGGTCTGCCCCGGCCCGATGGACACGGCGTTCATCGACATCGGTGGGATCAAGGGCCATTCCAAGACCTTCGACGTCCTGCCGTACTGCGATCCGAAGAAGGTCGCCGAAGGCGCGCTCGCCGCGGCGGGGAAGGGACGTTCGGTCTACACGCCCAAGGCGTTCTATAAGTTCTACCGCTTCATCGCCAAAATTGCCCCGACCAAGTGGATGATGAAGGCCTCCAAAACCTGACCGCCGGGATCTCCCGGACCGCTTCAGAAGACAACAGCACAGAAAGGATCATCGATATGAACAACAATCCCGACCGCATCGTCGCCCAGGTGGCGGGCAACCCGATCATGGAGAGCGACATCGACGAGGCGCTCCGCTCGATGGGTCAGCGCGCGCAGAGCTACAACAACCCGCAGGGCAGGGCGATCCTGCTCGATCAGATCATCGCGCGCCGTCTCTTCCTCCTCGACGCGCAGAAGAACCTCATGGAGCGCGAGCCCGCGTTCAAGGAACAGCTCAAGCGCGTGAAAGACGACATGCTGACGAACTACGCGATCCAGAAGTCCGTCGAGCGCGTCCGCGTGACCGACGACGAGGTGAAGAAGTTTTACGAGGAAAATCCGGATCAGTTCGAAGCGGGCCTGACGTTCGCGGCGAGCCACATCCTCGTGGATTCCGAGGAGCAGGCGGCTGAGATCCGCGCGAAGATCGCGTCCGGCGAGATGACGTTCGAGGATGCGGCGAAGGCATACTCCTCCTGCCCGTCGAAGGCGCAGGGCGGCGACCTCGGCGAGTTCGGACACGGCCAGATGGTGCCGGAATTCGAGGAGGCGTGCGCGGCCATGGAGGTCGGGGATCTCTCGAATCCCGTCAAGACGCAGTTCGGATGGCATGTCATCCGCCTCAACAAGAAGGAACAGGGCGGGAAGATGGCGTTCGCCGACGTGAAGGATGAGATCCGTCAGGCGCTTCTCGGCGAGAAGCAGCAGGCGGCGTATCAGAGCCGGATCAACCAGCTGAAGATCCTGTTCCCGGTGGACAAAATTTAACCGGCGACCGCGGGGTCCGCGGAGACACATGACGAACTCGCCTACGGCAAGTTCGTTCACCAACCGGGCGGTGCCCGGGGACACATGACGAACTCGCCTTCGGCAAGTTCGTTCACCAAGACAGAAATTGCGTATCTGAAAAGGTACGCATTTCTTTTTTCTGCGCGGCTGCGCTTGCGGGGACATGCAGCGGTCTCCTTTATGCAGGAGAGGAAAAGGTCAGAGAAAGTCCTGCGGGACTTTCTCCCATTGATTATTGCCTCACGGCGTGCCCAAGAGGCCTCCGGAACCGGCCTC
>JAFYBI010000136.1 GCA_017540285.1 Clostridia bacterium
ACGAACCGCAGATCCGCCCGGTTGAGCATCGCGGCATGCCAGACCGATTTGTGGCAGCTGCGGGCCATCAGCAGGGAAGGGCGCTCCTTCTTCGACGCCCGGCATACCGCCGTGACGGAGGCGAGGATCCCGACGGTCGAGCCGCCGACGAGGAAGAAGGTTCGTTCCGCTCCATACCGTTCCGCCGCCCGCGTCATCGCATCCCGCAGGATCCCTTCGGGCGCGTGCAGGTCGTCGAGGCCGTCGATCTCGGTGAAATCCAGCGGCGCCAGGCCACCGAGCCAGTCGAACCGCTCCGGCTCGCGCAGGTGTCCCGGCATGTGAAAGGGGATCCGGCCGTGCTCACCGGCGTCGGCGAGAAAATCCATGAGGCGCATCGTCCATCCTCTGAAAGCAAAGAAAAAAGGCAGATTCAGGAAATCTGCCTTACAGCGGTACAGGGATTCGAACCCCGACATACAGAGTCAGAGTCTGCTGTGCTACCTTTACACAATACCGCTATCCGCAGCGACCTTTGAGGGACTCGCTTGCTCTGACGGGGGATATTATAGCAGATCGGGCCTCGGATGTCAAGGGCTTTTCTTAAAAATCTTCAAAAAAGTGCCTTTTCCCGGAATGCACTCGGGAAATAACATTTTCTTTGTGCAGAATTCACGCTTGACAAGAACGGCGCAGAGGGGTATAATACAGTTAAGGGATATGTCCGTTCATCGTGACGCGCACAGAGAGAAACAGGCGCTGAAAATGTTTCCGCGGAAGGGAACGGGTACCGCCCTGCCGAATAAAACGGCTTTATATTGTTTAAAATGAGTGAAAAGCTCGGGTGGAACCGTGCGGCTCTGTCGCACCCCGAACAGTCGTGAGGCTGCGCGGGATTTTTTGTTTTCCGGCGCGCCCCAACTCTCTCCGAAGAGGAGGAACCCATCATGTTTACCGTACGTTTCAACGACAAGACGCTCTCCTTCGACGCCCCCGTGACGGTGTACGACGCCGCGCGCGAGGCAGAACTCATCTCCCGCGATGTGATCGTCTCCCGCGTGAACGGCAAGGTCGCCGACCTCACCACGCCCCTTGACGCGGACTGCGAGGTCGAGCTTCTGACCTTCGACGATCCCGACGGCGCGAGGACCTTCCGCCACACCGCCTCCCACATCCTTGCCGAGGCCGTGAAGCGGCTCTATCCCGAGACGAAGCTGACCATCGGTCCGGCCATCGACGACGGCTTCTACTACGATTTTGATTCTCCCGTGAACTTCACGCCCGACATCCTCGAGAAGCTCGAGGCGGAGATGAAGAAGATCGTGAAGGAGAATCAGAAGCTCGAAAAGTTCGTCCTCCCCCGCGAAGAGGCGCTTCAGCTGATGAAGGACGAGCCCTACAAGGTCGAGCTCATCAACGACCTCCCCGCGGACGCCGAGATCTCGTTCTATAAAATGGGCGAGTTCACCGATCTCTGCGCAGGCCCGCATCTCTTCGCGACCGGCGCGGTCAAGGCGTTCAAGCTCCTCGCCTGCAACGCGGCGTACTGGCGCGGGGATTCGAACCGGCAGACCCTCCAGCGCGTCTACGGCACGGCATACCCGAAGAAGGACGATCTCGAAGCGCACCTCCAGAAGCTCGAAGAGGCGAAGAAGCGCGATCACCGCAAGATCGGCAAGGACCTCGCGCTCTTCATGTCCGACGATCTCGTCGGACGCGGCATGCCGATGTTCCTCCCCCGCGGCACGATCATCTGGCACGAGCTCGAAAAGTATATCCGCGAAAAGGAAGAGGCGCTCGGCTATCAGCACGTCCTGACTCCCTGCGTCGGCACGGTCCAGCTCTACAAGACCTCCGGCCACTGGGATCACTACAAGGAGAACATGTTCCCGGCGATGCAGGTGGATGAGGAGACCTACGTCCTCCGCCCGATGAACTGCCCGCATCACATGATGATCTACAAGAACCAGTCCCATTCCTACCGCAACCTCCCGATCCGCATCGGCGAGATCGCGCACGACTTCCGCTACGAGGCGTCCGGCACCCTGAAGGGCATCGAGCGCGTGCGCCACTTCTGCCAGAACGACGCGCACCTCTTCGTCACGCCCGAGCAGATC
>JAFYBI010000137.1 GCA_017540285.1 Clostridia bacterium
CCTGACCGGGCCGAACGCCGGGGGAAAGACAGTATACTGTACCGCACTCGGCACCGCGCAGCTTCTGTACCAGCTCGGACTGCCTGTTCCCGCGCGCTCCGCCGTCATGCAGACCTTTGCGCGTATCGCCGTTCATTTCACGCGCGACACGGCGGGATCGACCGAAAGCCGGCTGGCGGACGAGGCGGCGCGGCTCAGGGAAGCCCTCGACGGCGCGGATTCCGGTACCCTGCTCCTGCTCGACGAGACCTTTTCGAGCACCAGCGCGTTCGACGCCCTGTATCTCGCCGAAGCCATGATCGACTGGCTCCTCGCCGCCGGATGCCGTGCTCTCTACTCGACACACCTGCATGAGCTCACGGCGAAGTACGGAGGCGGCGCGGTCCCGGGCGTCGACTGTCTGTCCGCGAAGGTGGAGGACGGTCGGCGGACCTACGAAATCGTCCCGCGCACCGACGAAGATCCGTCGACGAGCCTCGCACGGGACATCGCCGTCGAAAACGGACTCGGGTTTCTGTTCGGAGAAGACGCATAAGGAACGCACGCCTCCCTCCGCACAATCGGGAAACCATGCGAACATAAGATAAGCCCGCAGTCGGATACACTGCGGGCTGTATGTCGGATTTGGGTGAGGGGCGGATCAGCGGATGAACTTCTCGAACTCGAAATAGCAGTTGAATTCGGATTCGACGAAGATTTCGTCCCACGAAACGCGCGCCATGGCGACGCCGAGCACGCTCTTCGCGTTCAGGCGGCGGTTTCCGTTGACCAGCCAGACGTGATAGGAGCATTTCGTCGCGATCCGGACGAATTCCAGAACGTCGGCGGAAGTCACCAGTTCGATTTTGTAGATGTACTTGTTGTTGCAGATCATTGCGATACCCTCCTCTGGGAAAAATGGACGGCGCGGACCGGGGCTGTTTCCTGCCGTCTGCCATAATTATAGTCCATTTTTCCGGTTTGTCAAGAGGGCGGCTTCAAGTTCTCCGTTTTGACGGATTTGTCAACGGATTCCGTCTTATGATGTGCTATTTTAACAATACGAATATGACCGTTTTGTGCATTTTGACAGCATTTCGAGAGACGTTTTTGCCGGTCTGTCAGGTGCTCTCGATCTCCGCGGGGAAGACGATCCCGCTCTGACGCCGGATCTCGTCCATGATCCCGAGGGTGATCCTCGTGGTCTTCTGCCAGGGCTCGGGGGAGGCCTCCCCGCGCACCGCCCGGACGAAATCGGCGACCTCGTAGCGCATGTTGCTCCCTTCCCGCTCCGCGACAAGAACGGTTTCTTCCCCGCCGCGCCGCTTCAGCAAAACGCGCTCCATCGTCGAAAGCTTGCCGAGGAGCACCGCGCCGTCCTCGCCCGTGATGACCGAAGGATTCGCGGATTCGGTGATCTTCGAGTAGACGATCTCCGCCTGCATCCCCGGGTAGGTGAGAAACGCCGTCCCCATGCCCTCCATGCCGTTCTCGAGGATCACGGATCTGGCATGGACCGATTCCGGCGCACCGAACAGCATCGCGCAGACGTGGACGGCATAGCAGCCGATGTCCATGAGCGCGGCGTTGCCGAGCGTCGGATTGAAGGCATTGAGCACCTCGCCCGCGCGGAACCGGTCATAGCGGGACGAATACTGGCAGAAATCGAAGCACGCGCGGCGCACCGTCCCGATCTCGCCCATCGCTTCCCGCGCCGTCTCCACCGCCGGATCGTGGCCCGGACGCATCGCTTCGAGCACGGTGACGTGATTCTGCTCCGCCGCGGCGGCGAGGATATCCCATTGGGCGGCGCTGAGGCACGCGGGCTTCTCGACGAGGACGTGCTTCCCGTGCCAGACGGCCATCATCGCCTGCGGATAATGCAGAAAATTCGGGCTCGCGATGTAGACGGCGTCGATCTCTGCGGAGAGAAAGTCCTCCATGTCGGTGTAAACCGCCGGGATGCCGTGCTTGCGGGCGAAAGCCGCGCCGTGTTCTCCGGTCCGGGAATACACCGCCGCGAGGACGATGCCGTCCGCCTCCTTCACGCTGTCCGCCAGCCAGTCGGAGACGAAATTCGTTCCGATCACGCCGAGTCTGATATCCATACGCCGTCCTCCCAAAAATTCATAGTAAATACGCATTTCGTTCAGTTTGTCCTCTTGCACGGAGCCGGGTTTTATGCTATCCTATGCGGTGAAGACCTCTGCAATCAGAATACAACAACTGCGCGGGCTTGTCAAGGGCTTTGCGGAAAAAAACGCGCCGCGCAGGACGGAAAGAGGACGCGAATGAACGAAGAACTGTACAGAATCATCACCTCCCACGAGCACCGCGCGCTCCGCGGACCCGCGCTGGAAGACCGTTCGGCGGCATACGCGGCGGAAAAGCTCTCTCCCCGTGCGCGCATGTCGGACCGGTTCGTGCGCCTGATGGACGCGGAGGTCCCGCACATCCTGCCGGGACAGAAGATCGTCTTTCTGCGCACGGTCCCGAAGCCGTACGACTGCTTCACCGAGGAGGAGTGGGCCGAAATCAAGTCGAAGCACTTCATCCACGAGCTCGGATACATCTCGAACATCTGCCCGGATCACGGCTTTCTTCTGAAAACCGGCCTGCTCGCCGCGAAAGATTTTGCCGACGAATACGGCCGTGCCGACATCGACGCGCTCCTGCGTTTAGTCGAAAGATACCGCGCGCTCGCCGTCGAAGAAGGCCGGGACGACGTCGCCGAAGTCCTCTCGAAGGTCCCCGCCACCCCCGCCGAGACCTTCCGCGAAGCGCTCCAGTTCTTCCGGATCGTACATTTCGCGCTCTGGGCCGAGGGGAACTATCACAACACCGTCGGGCGCTTCAACAAATGGATGTGGCCGTACCTGAAGCACGATCTCGACGCCGGAATCCTCACGAAAGACGAGGCGTACGAGCTCCTTCTCGATTTCTTCCTCTCCTTCAACATCGACTCCGACCTGTATAACGGCATCCAGCAGGGCG
>JAFYBI010000138.1 GCA_017540285.1 Clostridia bacterium
ACGGTCTGCATGATGATGTCGTCGAAATCGAGCAGGTTCTGGGCCTTGAGCTTTTCGGCATAGAGGGCATAGATCTGCGCGATCTGACGGTATTTCACGTCGCCGCCCGTCTTTTCCATGTATTCCTCGGGGCCGACGAGCTTGTCCTTCGCCCGGGAGATCGCGTTCTGGACGGTCCGCACGGGGAGCATCTTGTCATCGATGCCGAGCTGCTTCATGCAGAGCTGCAGCTGTTTTTTCGAGTCGTCCGTATCGCAGATCGTGAAGCTGCGGTCGTAGCCGATCTGGTCGCAGAAGCGGCGCAGGATCCGGACGCAGACGGAATGGAAGGTCCCCGTCGTGATCTCGGAGACCTCGGGGGAGTCCTCGCCGAAGATCGCGCCGATGCGGGCTTTGATCTCGCGCGCGGCTTTGTTCGTGAAGGTGATCGCCATGACCTGCCAGGGAGCCGGCGGGTTCACGGCAAAGCGGACGAGGTATTCCCCGAGCTCCTCGCGGGGGAGCGTTTCCGCTTTCTTCATTTCCGAAACCGTCTCTTCGGTGAGATTCGTCGGGACGAGATCCGAGAGCACGGCGTCGCCGTAGCGGATGATATGGGCAAGGCGGTTGACAAGGACGGTGGTCTTCCCGCTTCCCGCGCCTGCCAGGATCAGGAGGGGGCCGTTCACCTGATAGACGGCTTCCCGCTGTCTTTCGTTCAGATTGTCGTAATATCGGTCAAACAGCGCTCTCTTTTCGGAGAGATACGCTTCTCTCAGCTGCACATCGGTCATGGAAATTCGCTCGCTTCTGTAAAATAGGCGGGATCCCCCGCAAAAGGCAAACATTTGCTTATGATATTATACCACATTCCAACTCCGTTTTCAAGATGGAACGGCCCAACATTTTCCGCCCCCGGAATAAAATCTGAGGAAATTGGACGGAAATCTCATACCGTTCACGGATATGTCACAAAGATGTGCTATGATGGGATTGAAAACGACCGGAAACGGGAAAAACCGGCAGAATCCGGGAGGATCGGCATGAAAACGGTATCGTGGAACATGAACATTCCCGCGCGGGAAGCGTACGACCTCATCGTCTGCGGCGGCGGGATCGCGGGATGCGCGGCGGCGCTCTGCGGGGCAAGGCTCGGACGGCGCGTCCTGCTGCTCGAAAAGAGCACGCTGCTCGGGGGACTGGCGACCATCGGGCTCGTGAATTATTTCGTCCCGATGTGCAATCACCGCGGGCGGCAGGTTTGCCGGGGCATGGCCGAGGAGTTCCTACGGCTCTCGATCCGGTACGGCTACGCGACCCTTCCTTCCGAATGGAAAAACGGAGAGCCCGACGCACCGACCGGAGCCGCGTATCAGACGGAATACGATCCGTGGCTCTTCGCGATGCAACTCGCCGAGCTTCTCGACGACGCGGGCGTGACGATCCTCTTCGACTGCGCGGCGGCCCATCCGATCACGGAAAACGGCCGGATCGCGGGTATCGTCACCGATTCGAAATCGGGGTTCGGCTTCCACGCGGCCAAGCAGGTGATCGACGCGACGGGGGACGGCGAGATCGCGGCGAAAGCGGGCGTTCCGACGGTCGACGGCAAAAACTATTTCAGCTATTTCCCGCGCGAGATCACGCTCGATTCGTGCCGGGCAGCCGTCGAGAGCGGACGGATCAACCGCGCGGTGCGGACCTTCGCGGGCGGCTCGGCAAACCTTTACGGCGGCGGTCACCCCGAGGGCATGCCCTTCTACGTCGGCGCGTCTGCGGAGGTCACCTCGCGGTATCTGCTCGACAATCAGCGGCTGATCGTGGAACGACGCCGGAATGATCCCACGCGGGCCGGCCGGGAGCTCGTCTCCGTGCCGATGATGCCGCAGTTCCGCACGATCCGCCGCATCGCCGGGGACTATACGCTCCATGAGGACGAGGCGTACGTTCACTTCGACGATTCGGTCGCCGCGATCAACGATTTCGACCGCGCGGATTATGTCTACGAGGTCCCGCTCCGCTGCCTGACGCGCCGGGGATTCGCGAATCTCACGGTCTCTGGCCGGTGCGCCTCGGCGGACGGTTACGCATGGGACGTCGTGCGTGTGATCCCGCCGGCAATCCTCACGGGTCAGGCCGCCGCGGTCGCCGCCTGCCGGGCAATGGATGAGGGATGCGCGGTCTCCGACGTCCCGATCCGCGCGGTGCAGAGCGAACTCGAGCGGCAGGGCGCGGGCGTGCATTTCGACGATTCGCTCGTTCCCGCCGCCTTCGACCGGGCAGCGATGCGGGTCAGTAAGCTTTGATTCCAATCAAACATACAGGGGGATTTCAGCATGCGGAAAAGCTTTTTTGAGGGGATCGCCGCGGGCATCTATATCGGGATCGGCGGCGCGGTGTTCCTGGCCTGCGACAACCGGTATCTCGGCGCGGTGTTCTTCACGGTCGCGCTCCTCTCGATCTGTCTGACGGGGATGCAGCTCTTCACCGGCAAGGTCGGCATGATCGTTTACAGTCACACGAAAAGCGACTGGGTCTCGCTCCTCGGGTGTCTGCTCGGAAACCTGACGGGGACCCTCTGCTGTGCGTTCGCGGTGTGGGTCGGCGTGCCGTCGCTGAAGGAAAACGCGCTCGCGCTGGTCGAAAAGAAGCTGACAGCCTCCGCGCCGTGGCATCCGCGGGTGCTCTTCGCGGGGATCCTCTGCGGCATCCTGATGTACACGGCGGTCTGGGTCTGGAAGCAGAAGAACACGGTCTGGGGCATCCTCTTCTGCGTCCCGGTCTTTATTCTGGCCGGATTCGAGCACTCCATCGCGGACATGTTCTACTTCTTCTGCGCCGGATCGTTCACCCTGCCCTCCTTCTGCTTCCTTTTCATGGTGGTGCTCGGGAACTCGATCGGCGGGGTGATCGTGCCGCTGCTGTACACGATCGGAAATCCGAAGAAAAAGGAATAACGGCTGTCGGAACCCGCCGTGCGGGTTTCAAAAAAAAGGACTGCGTTCGGTTTGCAGTCCTGTTCTTGTTTCGGCGGCCGTTAATCCGCGATGACTTCTTTGAGAATCCCAACAGCTTTCATGAGAAGCTCGTCCGGGATGTTCAGGGCGGGGAGCAGGCGGCCCTTATCCTTCGCGGTGAGGAAGAGGACGCCGCGCCCGATGCACTTCGCGACGACTTCCGCCGCGGGTTTGACGCACCGGACCCCGATCATCAGCCCCATGCCGGAGACGCTTTCCACGCCCGGCGCGCCGTCGAGGGCTTCGAAGACCGCCCGGCTCTTGCGGCGCACGTCGGCGAGCAGATCGTCGTCGATCCGGCTGAGAACGCTCAGCGCGGCGGCGCACGAGACGGGATTGCCGCCGAAGGTCGATCCGTGATCCCCGTAGCCGAGGACGGACTCCAGCCGTTCGCCGAGCATGGTCGCGCCGAGGGGCAAACCGCCCGCCAGCCCCTTCGCAGTCGAAACCGCGTCCGGCGTGAGGCCGTAGTTCATATAGGCATAGAGCGCGCCGGTCCTGCCGTTGCCCGTCTGCACCTCGTCGACGAGCAGGAGGACATTGTGCGCCGCCGTCCATGCGGAAAGCGCCTCCGCATACGCCGGATCGAGCGGGATGACGCCGCCCTCGCCCTGGATGCATTCGATCATCACGGCGGCGAGGGGCGTTTTTGCGTTCACGTCGTCGAGCTGCGCGATATCCCCGGCGTCGACTGCGGCAAATCCCGGCGTCAGGGGCTGAAAGAGCTCGTGGTAATGCGCCTGACCCGTGGCGGCGAGGGTCGTGACGGTCCGCCCGTGAAAGCTGCCCGTCAGCGTCGCGATCGTGAAGCAGTCCGGTCCTTTGTTCTCCGCCGCACATTTCCGCGCAGCCTTGATCATGCATTCGTTCGCCTCCGCGCCGGAGTTCGAGAAGAAGACCTTCTTCATCCCCGTGCGGGTGCAGAGTGCCTCGGCGAGCTTTGCGCAGGGCTCCGTGTAATAGAGGTTCGAGGTGTGCTGGACCTTGCCGATCTGTTCGATGACGGCCCGCTGCCAGATTTCATCCGCGACGCCGAAGGAGGTTACGGCGATCCCGGAGCCCATGTCGATGTATTCCCGCCCGTCGGTGTCATAGACGAGCGAGCCCTTCCCGGAGACGATCTCCACGGGAAACCGCCGATAGGTATTCGCGACGTAGGTCTGATCCAGTTCCCGGATGCTCATTCTTCCCCTCCCCGGACCAGCGTGCCCGCGCCTTCGTCGGTGAGGAGCTCCATGAGGATGGAGTGCGGCACCCGTCCGTCCATGATGATGACTTTCTTCACGCCCCGGCGGATGGCGTCGATGCAGCATTCGACCTTCGGGATCATCCCGCCGGAGACGATCCCCTCTTCTTTCAGCTTTTCCGCGTCCGCGACGGTGATCTCGGGGATCAGGGTCGCGGGGTCGTCCCGGTCGCGGAGGATCCCGGCGATGTCCGTCATCATGATAAGACGTTCCGCGCCGAGCGCGCCTGCGATGGCCGCTGCCGCCGTGTCGCCGTTGATGTTGTAGGTGTTTCCCTCTCCGTCGCAGCCGAGCGTGGAGACCACGGGGATGTACCCGCGCTCGATGAGGTCTTCCACGGGGGCGATGTTGACCGCCGTGATCTCGCCGACGTAGCCGAGCCGCTCGTCCTTCCGCTTCGCCTCGATCATCCGCCCGTCCATGCCGGAGAGCCCGATCGCGTGCCCGCCCTTCATCTCGAGGAGGTTGACGAGCGTCTTGTTGATCTTTCCGGCCAAAACCATCTGCACGATGTCCACGGTCTCCCGGTCGGTCACGCGCAGGCCGTCGACGAACTCCGGCTTCTTGCCGAGCTTCGTCATCATCTCGCTGACGTCCGGTCCGCCGCCGTGCACGAGGACGACCCGGACCCCGACCAGGCGCAGAAGGACAAGGTCCTCCATCACCTGTTCCTTCAGGATGTCGCTCGTCATCGCGTTGCCGCCGTATTTCACCACGACGGTCTTTCCGTAATACTGGCGGATGTAGGGGAGCGCGGCAGTCAGCACCTCCGCGCGCTCCGCGTTCGAAATATGATGCATTCTTCGCTCCTTATGTCCGGTAATCGCCGTTGATCTTCACGTATTCGTAGGTCAGGTCGCATCCCCACGCGGTCGCGGATTCTTCGCCCATGTGCATGTCGGAGAGGAAGCAGACCTTGTCTTCGGAGAGGATGCGGAGCGCCAGCTCCTCGTCAAAGGAGAGGACCGCCCCCTCCCGGCAGAAGACGACCTCGCCGCTCTCACCGCTCATGCGGATCTCCGTCCGTTCGGGATCGAAAACCGGTCCCGCGTAGCCGAGCGCGCAGAGGATGCGTCCGCAGTTGGCGTCTTTCCCGAAGACCATCGCCTTGACCAGG
>JAFYBI010000010.1 GCA_017540285.1 Clostridia bacterium
GACGCCGGTCTCCTCGAGGAATCTGAAATACTGCTCTGTTTCGGGATGGTTCGGATTGTGCTCGAGCAGCTCCAGCGCGATCTGGTATTCGCCCGGATCCGTCTCTTCAAAATCGTAGCGGAACAGGCCGACGGAAATGAGGGAGAGCCCCTTGGCCGCCATATCGTTGAGCCAGGCTTCCTCTTTGTCGAAATCCCATCCCCAGATCACCTTATGAACCGTTTTTCTCATATCGTCCGATCCTCTCCTTTCAAAAGCTTCCGTCCGTTTTCATAGAGCTCCCCGAGACGGTTCCATTCCCCTTCGAGGACCTCCCGTCCGAGGCGCGTGATCCGGTATTTCTTCTGCCGCCCCGCTTCGCCGCCGTCCGGGACGTTTTCGATCCATCCCTTCGCGACGAGCGTGCTGAGCGCGCCGTAGAGCGTTCCCGCCGCGAGCCGGACCCGTCCGCCGGACAGGGTTTCCGCATTCTGCATGATCCCATATCCGTGCATCGGGGTGAGAAGCGACAGGAGAATGTAGTAGACCGCTTCGGTCAGCGCGGTTTCCATCATTTGATCACCTCGCAAAAATATCGTCGACCGATATATCGGCTGACGATATTATAGCACCTTCCGGATTCCCTGTCAAGGGGTTCGGAGACGATTTTTCAACTTTATTTCCCGCGCCGTTCCCATGCCTCCCGGAGGGCGAGCGCCTCTTCGAGCAGCCGGTCCGGGGACTTCATCCGGCCTCCCTCGTCGGGCGCGAGCCGCAGAGCGTCGGGATAGCGGCGGAACCAGATCATCTGCCGCTTGGCGTAGTGCCGCGTCGCCAGCTTGATCGCCGCCGTGACGTCGGTGAGCGCGCATTCCCCGCGGAAGTACGGGAGAAACTCCTTATACCCGATCGCCTGCGCCGCCGTCCGGGAAACTTTCCGGCCCGGGGCAAACAGGGCGCGCGCCTCCGCTTCGAGCCCGCCCGCCATCATCTCGTCGACCCGCCGCTCGATCCGTTCGTAGAGAAGCGCGCGGTCCTCGAAGGTCAGAATGATCGGGCAGTCGTCGTAGGGGATTTCGCCGGCAGTCTGCGCGCGGTCCACCTCGGTCTTGGTCCTCCCGGTCGTCTCCCAGATCTCGAGCGCGCGGACGACCCGGCGGACATTGTTCGGGTGGATGGCCTCCGCCGCCTCGGGATCCACCGCCGCGAGCCGCTCGTGCAGAGCCTCCGGTCCGTGCTCCCGCGCATAGGCGAAGAGGGAGGCGACGAGCTCCTCGTCCCGTTCACCTTCGCCGAAGCCTGAGATCCGCATGAGGGCGTCGTAATACATCCCCGTCCCGCCGCAGAGGATGGGAAGATGCCCTCGCGCGTCGATCTGCGCGATGACGGGAGCGGCAAGACGGGCGTAATCGGCGGCGGAAAACTCCTCCTCCGGGTCCATGATGTCGAACATGTGGTGCGCGATGCCGCCCCGCTCTTCCCTGTCCGGGGTCGCCGTTCCGACGTCCATCCCGCGGTAGAGCTGCATCGAGTCGCAGGACACGACCTCCCCGCCGAGCGCGCGTGCCGCCCCGATCGCCAGCCCGGTCTTTCCCGATGCCGTCGGGCCGAGGACGGAGAGCGTCTTGATTTTCTTCCGATCGTTCATATCCGGTCCGCTCCGTTGATGGATTCCTTCGTTTTCTGCCATTATACCGCATCCGCCGCCCGAAGTCAACACCCGTCCGCCGCAAAGGCTCTTGACAAGCGCGGGATTTCATGCTATGATGGACGCATGAAAAAGATGAAACGCTCGCAAACGATCCCGCTCCTCGCCGTTCTGCTCGTCCTCGCGTCATGCGCGGCCTGGGCGTGGATCCTTCATACAAAGACTCCCGGAACCGTGGCGAACATCTACCGAAACGGCGTCTGCGTGCGCTCCGTCGATCTCTCGAAGGTCGAGGAGCCGTACGAATTCACCTTGACCGACGCCGCGGGAGAGAACACGGTCCGCGTGGAGCCGGGACGCATCCGCGTCGTCGCCGCCGACTGTCCGGACAAGATCTGCGTGAACACCGGCTGGATCTCGGACAGCGCAGCCCCGATCGTCTGCCTGCCGCACCGCCTCGTGATCCGCCTCGAAGAAGGCCCCGCAGACGGCACGAAGGCTCTCGACGGCGTCGCGGGGTGAGGAGGCCGATCCGATGAAACAACCCGTCAGGCGCCTCTGTTTCGACGCGCTTCTCACCGCCATCGCGCTGACGATCTTCGTGATCGAGATGCACATCCCCCTCTCCGTCGGGATCCCGGGGGTCAAGCTCGGGCTCTCGAACATCGTCACAGTCGCCGCGATCTTCCTGCTCGGACCCGTCGACGCGGCGGGGATCCTCTTCGCGCGCATCCTGCTCGGCGGCATTTTCACCGGCCAGATCCTGGCGCTCTGGTACAGCCTCGCCGGAGGGCTGCTCTGTTATCTCTCGATGCTCGTCACGCACAAACTCCTCGACACATCGCAGATCTGGCTCGCAAGCGTGATCGGCGCGGTCTTCCACAACGCCGGTCAGCTCCTCGCCGCCGCGGCTGTCACGCGGACTCTCGCGGTTTTCTGGTATTTCCCGATCCTCACGGTCTCCGCCATCCTCGCCGGGCTCTTCACGGGCGTCGCGGCCCAGTTCACCGTCCGCCGCCTCGAAAAGGTGATCCGGAAGTAATCCTCCGCAGCAATGAAAAGAGCCCCGTTGAGGAGCTCTTTTTGCGTGCGGGATCCGGATCCGTTTTATTCGACCTTCGCCAGGGCGGCGTCCGCCTTTTCGATCCAGGCCGTGCGGTCGCCGTAGATCGCGACGTCAAGGGCTTCGGCGGCGTTGCCCGCGGTGTCCTCGAGAGCGGCTTCGTCGCCACTCGCGGCCGCGCTGATGGCGGAGCCGATGGCCTTCGCCGCGTTGATCTGGCTCTTCCACGTGTTCGCCACGTTGCCGAGCGTCTTCTGGATGCCGAAGAGCTTGTTGAAGTACTTCTCGAGCTTCTCGAAGGACTTCTTGCCCGGGATCTTGAAGACGACTTCGTTCATGCCTTCGACATTTTTGAAGGTCAGGCGGCAGACTTCCTGCTTTTCGGTCTTGCCGTCGGAGGTCTTTTTGTCGATCACTTCGTAGTTGTAGCCGACGAGATCGGCGATGCGGTAGACGCAGGCAAGCTCGCTCTTGCCGAAGACGATGAATTTATAACGGGTCTCAACGTATGCCATCAGGCCGACGTCCTCCGCCACGTAGACCGGGGAGCCGAACCGGACGAGCTTCTTGCGCTGCGGGACGAAATAGGTCTGCCACAGCTTGGTGCCGCGCTCCACCTGCGCGAGGTGGGCCTTGACGGACGGAAGCGTCGCGTGCATGAAATCGAAGTCCTTGAAGCCCTTCGGCTTGCAGGTCTTGCGGCAGATGTATTCGCCGTCCGCCAGCTTCACCTGCTGGACCAGATTGACCTCCGTTCCGCAGATTGCACAGGTATGCTTTGCCATGATCATATCCTCCGTACTGTTATAATGATGATAATGATGAGGGTCCTTGCGTCGTTACTATTATGCCACAGACGGGAGAATCTGTCATCGCTAAAATTAGTGAAAAGCGGAAATCCGCGCGTTTTCAGCTCTTCGCGAGCCAGCCGTGCAGGGTTTCCGCGTCGCGGTAAAGCTGTTCCTCCGTGTCGTCGCAGACGAATTCGAGAAACAGCCCGTGGTCGCCGGGCGCTTCGCGGATAATCTCGAGGTACTGCCGCCACATCCGCTCACCGTCCGCAAGCGGGAACTTGTCGCGGCCGGACCAGGTGAAGACATGGACGTTCGAGAGATACGGAAGGACCGCGCGGACGGCGGCAAGGTTGTAGGCGTCGTCCAGGAACTGATTCGGCTGCCAGTAGAGGCGGAAGTTGTCCATCCCCACCTCGTCGGCGAGCCTGACCGCGCTCTCGTACCGGTCGGTCAGGGTCCCCTGATGGAATTCCGTGCTGACGGTCCGGCCCTCACGCGCGGCGCGCTCAGAGAAGCGGCGGAGGTTGTCCGCGACCGCGCGGCGGTTTGCAGTATCCGAATCGGCACAGCCGCGCTTCCCCGCCCAGACGCGGATGTTCTTCGCACCGAGGAGGGCCGCGGTCCTGGCGACGGGTTCGGGATCCTCTTCGTCGGTGCAGTAGTAGTAGGAACCGTAGGTATCGACGGCGAGACCTGCCTCCTCGGTGAGGCGGACGGCATCCCGCGCGGCGTCCGGATCGGTCGGCGGCACATGGATATCCCCGCCCCATTCGAGCAGGGGAAGTCCGGCTTTTTGAGCGACGGCACAGATCTTTGTGCGGTCGAAGCGGCGGAAGGTGACGGTGACAAGGCCGGGTGTGAGCATGATGTTGAAACTCCTTTTCGAGAGAGATAAAGCGGGAAGGATACGGAGGGGAGCTTTGCGGGGCTCCCCTTCGTTCAGAGCAGTCCGAGGGAC
>JAFYBI010000139.1 GCA_017540285.1 Clostridia bacterium
AAATAGGGCAAAAGTTTTCGCCCGTCTTTTCCAAAATGGCGTCCCGGGATGCGAAGCATCCCGAGTGTCGAGGCAGCGCCCTGACCCGCACTCCGCAGAGTGCGGAACACCCTAACTTCCAGAGAGTTCCTCTTTTTGGTTCTTTTTCTCCTCGATAAAGGAGAAAAAGAACGCCGAAAGCACTATGGAAAGAGAACGGCTGTCGCATTTCTCCGTTTCTTGGAGAGTTCATGCGACAGCCCCATTTTGCTTTGCCCGCACCCCTTCCGTACCCCCTGCCAGGCGCAGAGAAACCGGACCGGCGCAAGCGGCTTGTCGCGGAAAGGGAGTTCGGCGCGCCGCCGTCCACGCCGTTTCCTTCCGTCTCGTTCCATTTTCGTCTTGACGCCGCCGCGCGGTCTGTGCTATAATAAAGTGAATTCAGAAGCAACGGCAGGCGGATGCAGCGCCTGCGAAAGGAGCGTATCCATGCAGAAAAAATGGGACGTTTTCGTGTACGGGGACGTAAACATCGACCTCGTCGTGCCGGGCGTCGAGACGCTTCCCGATCCGGGGACCGAGGTCGACGTGCCGGTGATGGAGACCTTTGTCGGAGGCGGCGCGGCGCTCTTTGCGCTCGGGATCGCCAAGCTCGGCCTGACGCCCGTCTTTCAGGGGAGCATAGGCCGCGATATGTACGGCGTCTATATCCGGAATCTCTTCCGCGAGCTCGGCGTGGATGACAGCCTTCTGACCGATCACGCCGCGAAGAAGACCGGCATCTCGATCAGCTTCACGACGGAGCGCGACCGGTGCTTCCTCACCTACCGCGGTACGAACGAAGGCCTGTCCCTCAAAAACATGAATCTCTCCGCGCTCCCGGACGCGCGTCACGTGCACGTCACGGGCTACGAGGGCACGCAAAACCACGCGGAGTATCTCGACATGCTGCGGAAAATCAAAGCCCTCGGGGACGTGACGGTCTCCTTCGACGTGGGCTGGGACGGCTCGGGCGAGTGGTACGAGGGTATCTTCGAGCTGCTTCCGATGATCGACGTGCTCTTCATGAACGAGACGGAGTGCCTGCACTACACCCGCGAGGCGGACGCGGAAACGGGAGCGAAAAAGCTCGCCGAAGGCGCCGGCATGGCGGTCATCAAGCTCGGAAAAGCGGGCTCGATGGCGGTGAAGGACGGACGGATCTTCCGCGCGCCCGGGTATCGGGTCGAGGCGGTCGACACCACCGGCGCGGGCGACTCCTTCAACGCGGGCTTTGTCTCCGGGTTCCTCCGCGGACTGCCCGTGGAGGATTGCCTGCGGTACGGAAACGGCTGCGGCGCGCTCTCCGTCACGAAGCTCGGCGGGAACACCGGATTCCCGCGCCTGAACGAACTCGAAGACTTCATCCGGGAACGGAATGCATAAAGCGGAACAGAGGAGGATTATCCCATGAGAATCGGCGTACTCGGCGGCGCGGGCGTCCGCACGGTCATTTTCATCAACGGTCTGTTGAAACGCTACATGAAGCTGCATATCGACGAGGTCGTGCTCTACGACATCGATTTTGCGAAGCTCAGGATCATCGCGAAGCTCTGCCGCCATGTGGTGGACCGGGAGGGCTGCGATCTCGTCGTCCGCGAGGTTTACGACGCCGTGGAAGCGATCCGCGGGATGGACTACATCGTCACGACTCTGCGCGTCGGCGGGGATCATTCGCGCGTCATCGACGAGACGGTCGCCCTCCGAAACGGCGTGATCGGGCAGGAGACCACCGGCGTCGGCGGCTTCTCCATGGCGGTCCGCACGATCCCCGTGCTGATCGATTACTGCAGGCTGATCGAAGAGCACGCCCCGAACGCGTGGATCTTCAACTTCACCAATCCGTCCGGGCTCGTGACGCAGGCCCTGCACGCGGCAGGCTTTCATCGCGTCATCGGGATCTGCGACGCGCCGAGCAGCATGAAATACCGCATGGCGCATTACCTCGGCGTGACGGAGGAGGAGCTCTACGTCGAATTCTTCGGCCTCAACCATCTCTCGTGGATCAGGAGCGTCCGGGTGCGCGGCGAGGAGATCATGCCGAAGCTGATCTGGGACGACGATTTTCTCGCCTCGATCCAGGAGCTTGAGATCTTCGATCCCGACGTGATCCGCATGACCGGGATGCTCCCGAACGAATACCTGTATTACTACTACCACCGCGAAAAGGCGCTCGCCAACATTGAAAAATCCGGCAAGACCCGCGGCCAGACCATCGAAGAGGTCAACCTCGCGATGATGAAGGAGCTCGGGGAGACGGATATCGACGCGGATCCCGAAGGCGCGCTCCAGATCTTCCTCTGGTACATGCAGCTGAGGGAGAACAGCTATATGTCGATCGAGTCCGGCACGGCGAACCGCCCGCTGCTCGAAAAGGGCACGCTCCCGGTCCCCGAGGGCATGGGCTACGCGGGCGTCATGCTCGACTGCATCGAAGGGATGCAGAGCGAAGAGGGCAGAACGCTCGTCCTCAGCGTGCTCAACCGGGGATCGATCCCCTTCCTTGCGGACGAGGACGTCGTCGAGGTCACCTGCAGGGTCTCCTCGTCCGGCATCGAGCCCGTGAAGCAGGCCGCGGTGCCGCCGATGTGCGAGCTGTACATCCGCCTCATCAAGAACTATGAACGCCTGACGGTCGAGGCGGTCCTGGACGGGGACGAGGAGCGCGCCGTCGAGGCCCTGATGCTGCATCCCCTCGTCAATTCCTACTCCCTCGCGAAGAAGCTGCTCGCGGATTACGGCGAAGCATACGGCAGGCCGATCCTCGGAAGACGGGCATAAATACGGAAGGAGAACGGCATGAAAGAACTCTATCGGGTCGAAGGGGTCGTGAACCGCGGCTTCGTCGGCCAGATCACCTACACGGTCTGCCTTGAAGAGACGCTCGAAAAGCTCGATATCCATTTTTCCTTCGACGCGGACAAGCGGACCTTCCGCCCGGAGGACGTCACGGACGAGCTGATCCGGGACACGATCGAGACCTGCCGCCGGAACTATGACCTTGCGATCGGCGAGGAGCGCGCGCGCCAGATCGTCCTCGGCGACATGAAGACCGAGATCCACACCCTCGCGACGATCAACGACGAATTCCTCGGCTGCATCCACAAGCAGCTCACGGACCGGCATATGCGCTATGACGGCGGCACGGCTTCCGAAGGTTGCATCCCGCGGGTATCGTTCGACGGGGTGCTCAAAGTCACGGTACTGGTCTTCAACGTCATCAAGGACGGGACGCACTACTGCCTGACGGTCAGCGGAGAATGAGGAGGGGAACCATGTTCAAGCGCTACGAACTCCACAACCACACCACCGAATCCGACGCGGGCATCACCTGCCGCGAGCTCATCGATCACATGCTCGCGGACGGCGTCGACTGCTTTGCCGTCACCGACCACAACACGGTCTCCGGCCAGCCGATCATCAAAAAGATCCTTGCCCGGGAACACCTTCCCATCGCCTGTGCCTACGGCATGGAATATACAACCTATTACGGCCACATCGTCTGCCCGGTGCTCGAACAGTACGTCCCGTGGGATTCGATCAACCGCAGAAAGCCGGAGCTCCTCTTCGAAGCCGCCAAGCGCGCGGGAGCCGTCACGGGCGTCGCGCACCCCTTCTCCTACGGCGACCCGTTCGCGCGGGGATGCCGCTTCGAGATGGAGATCACCGACTTCTCGAACGTCGATTACATTGAAATCGTCAACAACCCCGAGCCGCTTCACGAGGTCAACGAGCCGGGCATCCTCTGGTGGGAGTCCCTCGTGCTCGCCGGCGTGAAGGTCGCGGCCTGCGCGGGCATGGACCTGCACGGGCTCGACAGCTTTGCGATGAAGTTCGCGACCTACTGCGAGGGTGAAAAGGGCGGCGATCCCGTCGAGGAGCTGAAAGCCGCCGTCGCCGCGCAGCGAACTTGGGTGTCGAAGGGGATGCTCGTCACTGCCGAAGAGAAGGACGGCATGGTCCGCTTCACGCTCGTCGACGCGAAAAAGCCGGGGTTCGTCCCGTCGGATGCCTACACCCTGACACTCAAAACGAAGGACGGCACCCGTGCGTACGACATCACCGCCGGAGCCGTCGACGTTCCGGTTTCGGAGCTCGGCGAGGCCGCGGTCCCGAAGCTCTACGGCGGGGAGACGATCCTCGAAAACCTGCTCTGCGTCGCGCCCGTGATCCGCGCGGCATGTCTGGAAAGGAGGCGCCATGAATCAGGGATTCTTTGACGGCTCGATGCCGCGTCCCGTGCTCGAGTACTACCTCTCCCACGCCGCGACGGCGCAGTGGATCTATCTGAGCGACACCCTCGACGACGATATCCGCGTGATACTCCGGGCCGGGATCAAGTTCCTCGGACGGGCAAGCGGGATCTGGAAGGCCGAGATGCCGGACGACGAGCATTTCGCGCTCTCCCGCAGAGCGGCCGAGAAGATCCACGCGGCAGATCCCGAAATCATCCTCCAGGCCTGCATTTTCGAGGCGGTCTACCGGGAGGATCTCGAATCGACGAAGATCCCCGCGCGGGTGTTCGAGGCGTTCGGGATGGCGCCCGAGGACCGCTGCTTCTCCTACGACGACTGCACGCTGATCCCCGGCGGGAACATGCCCGACATCTCGAAGAGAGAGACGCAGCTCTGGTTCTACTACCGCGGGATCCGCTACATCGACTGCGGGTACGAGGCGTTCCACATGGGGCAGATCCATCTTTACTCCGCCCGCGACCGGGGATACCGCGCGATCGGCCGGGTGATCGAAATGCTCCGCGAATACGGCCGCATACATGCCAGACGGCACAAGGTCCTCTTCGACGCGCATTCGCACTCCCTCGTCGTGAACGGCGTGAGCCTGCTCGACTACAACGCCATGCCCTTCACCCGGTATCCGGTCCTGGACCGACCGGGCGAGCGGCTGGTCCTCGTGCGTGAAGGCAAATCCGGCGGCGGGATCTCCCCCGAGGGCGTGTATGAAAAGGCGCTCCCGTTCCTCTATGAATACGACAACTGGGGCGGTAAGGATCACTGGGCGCACGAATACCTGACGACCGAGGAGCGCGCGTGGGCGCAGTGGTGGGGCTACGACCAGATCGCGTGGTTCGCTTCGCAGGAAGAGGAGGCGCGCAACACCTTCCTCGACTATACCTTCAAGTGGACCGCGGTGAACAATCCGGACGGGTATTTCGCCTTTCCGCTCCGCCGTCCCCTGCAGAGCGGCGAGGAGGCCGAGGGATTCCCCTTCTATAAGCTCAACAACCGCTCCGATGCCTGCCCCGACGGATTCTCGCAGGAGGACGCGGCAGTCGAACTGCTCCGGGGCGGCTACGGGAAGTACCGCGCGCTGGCGAATCCGTCCGATCTGCTCGATTACGGCGGACGCGACGTCGACGATCCCGAGACCGGTGTGCGCCTTCCCGAGAAGGTCGTGCTCTACGGCTCCTTCCAGCCGTATGTCGGCGCGGTCGCGAACGATTCGAACAGTGAGATCACCCGCATGTATTACGTCGGCGACGGGAAATACGCGCTCGCCTTCGTCATGCCCTACGCCGGGGAATACGATTTCGGCATCTCCACCTGGGGAACGCTCTCGGCCTGCGTATCGGAGCACGGCGGCTACCCCTATTCCGGCACGGGCAACAAAAGCAAGCTCGTGGTCGAGCGCGACAATACGGTGATCCGGATCACCTTTGTCTACATGACGAACGCCATCACGATCGACGTGATGTGACTTTATTGATCCGCGAGGAGGACAGCGTATGAACATTCCGAGACCCGAGCATCCCCGCCCGCAGTTTGTCCGCGACACGTGGATGAATCTCAACGGAACCTGGGACTTTCTCTTTGACTTCGGCAACTCCGGCCGCGACCGGGGACTTTGGAAGGACGAAAACTTCGATGCGGCGCGGGAAGAATCCCGGTTCCCCGTGACGATCACGGTGCCGTTCTGCCCGGAAAGCCGGCTCTCTGGGATCGGCTATACCGACTGGATCGCCGCCGTGTGGTACCGCCGGACCTTCGCGCTCGACGAGGCGCAGACGGCCGGACGGGTGCTGCTGCACTTCGGGGCGGTCGATTATCACTGCGCCGTGTGGATCAACGGGCAGAAAGCCGGCGAGCACACGGGCGGGTATTCGTCCTTCACCTTCGATATCACCGCTCTCGTGAAGCCGGGGGAAAACACCGTCACCCTGTGGGCGGAGGACAACAACCGCAGCGGGACCCAGCCCTACGGCAAGCAGTCGATGCGCTATCAGAGCTATGGGTGCAGCTACACCCGGACGACCGGGATCTGGCAGACGGTCTGGCTCGAGTTCACGCCGGCGGAGGCGATCTCCCGCGTGAAGCTCACCCCCCTCGTCGCGAACCGCGCGCTTCTCATCGACGCGGAGGTCACGGGCGGAAAAACCGTCACGGCGGAGGCGTTCTATGACGGGCGGCCCGTCGGACGGGCGTCTGCGGACGTGACGGGAGGGCGCGCGCATCTCGATCTCGCCCTCTCCGAGCTCCATCTCTGGGACGTCGGGATGCCGGAGCTCTACGATCTCGTCCTGACGCTCGACGGCGGCGACGTGCTGAATAGCTATTTCGGAATGCGGTCGGTCGAGGTGAAAAAGGACGGCTTCTATCTCAACGGACGGCCGGTGTTCCTGCGCACGGTGCTCGATCAGGGCTTCAATCCCGAGGGCGTCTACACCGCGCCGGACGACGATTTCCTGCGCCGCGACATCGAGCTCTCGATGGACCTCGGCATGAACGGCGCGCGCCTGCATCAGCGGGTCTTCGAAGAGCGGACGCTGTACTGGGCGGATCGGCTCGGCTATCTCGTCTGGGGCGAATACGCCGACGGTCACCGCCTGAACGACGCGGGCGGCATCGCCTCGTTCCTGCCCGAGTGGATGGAGACCGTGCGCCGCGATTACTCCCACCCGTCGATCATCGGCTGGTGTCCGGAAAACGAGTCCTACTGGGCGCACGACGTCGATCCGATCTGCCAGCGCGTGTACTACGCCGTGACGAAGGAGATGGACCCGACGCGTCCGTGCATCGATTCCTCCGGCGGCGTGCATTATGTGACGGATATGTACGACATCCACGATTACGAGCAGGATCCCGCCCGGTTCAAGGCGAGCTTCGATAAGATGCTCGACGACCCGGGGTACGTCCACAACCCGATCCATCAGGAGCAGCTGCGGCAGAACGTCTACGAGGGCCAGCCCGTCTGGGTGTCCGAATACGGTGGGACCTTCTGGAATCCCGACGAGCCGGGCGGATGGGGCTACGGCAACGCGCCGAAGACCGAGACGGAGTTTGCCGCGCGGTATGCCGGGCTGACGGGGGTGCTGATCGACAATCCGCGCATCTGCGGCTTCTGCTACACCCAGCTCACGGACGTGGAACAGGAGCAGAACGGCCTGTACAAATACGACCGGAGCCGGAAATTCTCCGATGAGGTTTACGACGCCATCCGCGAGGCTAACGTCCGCCGCGCGGCGATGGAAAAGGACCCCGAATAAGACGTCAGAAAAGGCGCGGACCCGCTTGGGATCCGCGCTTTTCGATTGCTTTGTTTTGACCGGGCGTTCAGGATTCGTCTCCCTCCCGGACGGCGCGCAGCTTCCTGCCGGAATAGTCCGCCGCGACGATCTCGCCGGGTTTCAGGATCAGGAATTCGTCGTCGTTCCATGTGCCGTCCGTCATCATGCGCAGAAGCCGGAGATCGCCGTCGAGCTCGCGCAGCTGCCAGCCCTTTTGCCCGGCCTCCTCAGATGCCCGCCGCAGATGATCGGGAGAATCGTGCACGTCCGAATGGATATAGCCGAGTGTCGAATAGTTCTTCTCCCAGCTCGATTCGATCTCGATGAGGTAATCCGCGTTGTCCTCGCCGAACCGCTCCGCGTATGCGAGCCACCGGCGCCGTTTGAAATCGTCGCTGTCGAACAGCCGCCCGCTCTGCTCCAGCCAGCCGCTGTTGAGCCAGTACGCGCCCTTCGCTTCGGCGAATTCCTTCAGATACCTTTCCTCGGAGCCCATGAAGAGCGCGATGCAGTCGTCCGTGCGCGGGATGACGATCGGAATGTCGCGGCAGCGGATCCCGACGACCGCCTTGGAGCAGAGCCCGTAGCCGAGGACGATGGCGTCCGGACGGTGTTCGAGCTCCCCGGTCTCCATCTGACAGTACAGCTCATCCACCGCGCCGATGAGCCGAGCGCAGAGCTTCTCCGGGGTGTTGTGCAGGCCGCGTCCCACCCACGTCAGATCGACCTGGTTGTCGCTCGCTGCTGCCAGATAGCTGAGCTCACGCTCGAAGATCCGACAGGCGATGATGTGGATGCGCATGGGTCATTCCTCCCGGAACAAAAGCGGCAGAAAGTCCCGGATGCACCGGCGCCACACGCTCCAGTCGTGACCGCCGGGGAAGGTGCGCCGCACGGTCTTCACGGGCTTGTCCGCGAGAAGCGCGTCGTCGTGTTCGAAGCTGGCGAAGAACTGGTCCTCCGTCCCCATCGCGCGATAGAAGACGCGGAAGGCTTCGTTGAAAACGTCCGGCGTGTCGAGAATGGCGAGATGCGGCTCCTTGGCCCCCGCGTGCGGGAAGCTGAGGAATCCGCTGAAAAGTCCCGCGTAGCCGAAAAGCTCGGGATGGGAGAGCGTGGTCGTGCTGGTCTGATAGCTGCCCATGCTGAGGCCCGCCATCGCGCGGCTCCATTTGTCCGTCCTGACGGGGAAGCGCGCTTCGATGAACGGGATGAGATCGGTGAGGAGGAATTCCGGGAACAGGGCGCGTCCCATCGGCTCCCGGCCCGGCGCGCGCATCATGCCGTTCGCCATGACGATGAGCATTTCCTCCATCCTGCCTTCGGCGAGCAGGCGGTCCGCGATCCGGCCGACATGTCCCTGATGGACCCACCCGGTCTCGTTCTCGCCGTAGCCGTGCTGGAGGTAGAGGACGGGATATTTCTTCGCGGGATCGAAGGCCGCGGGCGTCCAGACGAGGGCGATCTCGTGCTTGCCCGTGACGGACGAGGGAACATAGAGACGCGTGACGGCGCCGTGATCAACGCCGTCGAGCTGATCCCAGTCTTCCTCGCCGGGGACCGGAACGTCCACGAAGTTCATCGGGCGGCAGCAGCCGTAGCCGATCGGGAGATACGGATCGAGAACGTCCGCGCCGTCGATCTTGAGAAAGAAATACTTGAATCCCCGTCCGAGATCGACGTCTCCTTCCCACATCCCGTTTTCTCGGCGGGCGAGCTCGGTGACATGGCCGAACTGATCGATCGCGACATGTTGCGCGTTCGGCGCTTTCAGACGGAAGAAGACGGTCCCGTCCGGGTTGAAGCGGAAGCATTGGTCGCCGTCGCGGTTCGGTTCTCCGGCGTAGGGATCGAAGGAGACGGCGGTATCGAGGGGCTGACAGAGGTTCGGCATGAGGTGCTCCTTTCTGTTCGTTCGGTTCTGCCCGCACACATCGGCGGGCGCGTTCTGCCGCTCCCATTATAATATAGACGGCGGGAAAAATCAATGGGGAAAATGAACCGTTCCCCCTGTCTGTGTGGATTTCGCCGCATTTTTGCGTTTTTTTCGCAGGTTTTTCGGCAATTCTGTTGACTTTGCCCGCGCGGGACGCTACAATAAGGGCAGAAGAATCATACCGGAGCGTATACCATGGGAAAAAGAGTGTT
>JAFYBI010000140.1 GCA_017540285.1 Clostridia bacterium
ACGCTCGGCGAGGGCGGCATGCCCTCCTATCACGTCCTGCAGGACACGGCGTACGACAATCTCCGGGCGGACGACGGGACGATCGACGCGATCGGGAAAGCCGGATTCGGCGTCTTCTACTTCAACACGCTCTCGCAGCGCAGCCCCGTCTCCCGCGCATCGGTCCGCGCGATCCTCGACCGGGTCGCCTTCCCCGAGATCTTCTGCGACGTGAACATCCGGGAGGGCTGCTGGGACCGCGATTCCCTCGCCCTCTGCATGGAGCGCGCGACCGTCGCGAAGGTCAGCCGCGAGGAAGCGCATTTCTTCCCGGACTGCGGCCTGACCGATCCCGCGCTTCCCTTCCCGGACGCGGTGCGCAAGGCATTCCCGAACGTGCGGCTGCTCGTCTACACCCTCGACGCGGACGGCTCGGCGGTCTACGATTACGAAACCGGCGCCACGCACTTCTCGGGCAAGCCGGAGGCCGTCGAAGTCGTCTCCACGGTCGGCGCGGGCGACTGCTACGGCGCGTCGTTCCTGCACCGCTGGATGGCGGACGGAGATATCGCCGAGGCCATCCGCTTTGCCGCCGACCGCTGCCGCGTCGTCGTCTCGAACACCGAAGCGATCCCGGAGGCGTTCGTCAGAGAAGCGAAGGAGAAGGCGCAATGAAACGCATCATCACACCCCTTGTATCATTGCTTCTGCTTTTCACCGTTTGCATTTCCTGTGCGAAAAGCCCGTCGGAAGCGGCTTGGCAAACGGTTTTCCGTGCGCATCAAACCGAGATCGTGTTGAATCTTCCGGATGATACCGAATTCGCGTATGAAAACGGAACGGCATGGATAACCGTACCAAGCGGCAGCCGCGTGACAGGTTCGGTCGATCTTTCGCCGCTCTCGTCCCTCGACGGCTTCGAGCAGATCGTATTTGCTTCGGATGTGCGTATCGAAACGCTGATCCTGCCGACGGAAACAAAGAGCGCGGAAATCCAAACGTATCAGGAACCCATCGAGCTTCTCGACGCCTCCGGGTGCGCTTCCCTCACACGGCTCAGCCTCATGGGTCCGTCTGAAAAGATCCGGCTGCCGGAGAGCCTCGGCACGCTCGCGCTCAGCGGTCCGGATACTGCCGTTCATGACCTTGCGTCTTTTGAAGGGTGCAAGCATCTCGGCACCGTCGTCTTCAATGATCCGATCGATCTCACCCGCCTCGGATCGCTCGCTTCTTCCCTCGACACCGTTTGCATCAGCCGCAGCAGAACGGACACCAAATGGGATCTTTCCCCGCTTGTGTCCATCTCCTTTGAGACGCTCCGGATCGGAAATACCATAACCGATGAAGAACTGAACCAGCTCCGCGGCGCATCTTTCACGACCCTGCAGCTGAGTGACGAAGAAATCGCGGGCATTGCTTTTACGGATCATCTGCCGAAACTCAAGAATCTGCTCCTCGAAGTCAAATCGGTACAGACCCCCGACATTCTCGCTTTCTGCAGCGGTCCGGACCCCTGCCCCCCGGAATTGCTCGAAGAACTTGACACCTCGATCCCGGCTTATGAACTCAAAGCATTTGCAGCGCACGGATCGATTTATCTGTTCTCCGATTCACGCAGATGACCGCATGACAACAGCCCGACCGGCGGCGCAAACCGTCCGATCGGGCTGTTTTCTGCTTGTTTCGATCTGTCAATCCATCGACAGGACCTGGTCGCCGTCCTTGTTGACAAGGTTGACCTTCACGCCGAGCTCCTCCATCCAGCGGCGCGTCTCGAGCGTTCGGTACGGTCCGGTCCCGTTGTTGTTCATCCAGAGCCACGACGGCGTCGGCCAGAGACAGATCTCCGGCTTCACGGCTTCATAAAACGGCCGGTCGCAGCCGTTCTGCCCGTGGTGCGCCATCTGGCAGATATCGCAGTCGAGGACCCCGCTGTCCCCCCAGAGCCGCACGATCTTTTCCCCGGCCTCGACGCCCGCATCCCCGGTGAAGAGCGCGCTCTTTCCGCCGAGATCCATGCGGAAGACGAGGGAGGCGTTGTTGCAGCCCTTGAACTCGAAGTCCTGCGAATAGAGCACGCGGATGTGGGCCGCGCCGATGTCGAGCTCGTCTCCGCCGGAAAGGATACGGACGCGGTCGGCGATGAGCGGCAGGACACGGTAGAAATCCTCCATCGTCTGCGCTGCGGAATCGTCTCTCCCGACGGTCCCCTCAAAGAAGCCCTTCGACGGGAAATTGAGATATACGACCCCGATGTCGACCTCGTCCGGGCGGTGTTCGACGATCTCGAAGAAGTTGTTGCAGTGATCGTCGTGCGGATGGGTCAGGAACCATGCGTCGATGCGCGGCCTGCCGCTTCCGGTCAGCTTTTTCAGATACGCAAGAAAGTGATCGGTCTCCTGCTGATAGCCGCCGTCGATCGCGATGATCCTGCCGTCCTCCGTGGTGATAAGAAAGCTGTTGCAGATCGTGTCGACGACCGACTGCAGCATGTGGATTTCGTTTTTCATGTCAAACCTCCTGTGCCGTCAACTCCGAAACCGGATCAGTCGATCCCGTCAAAGTCCCTGATGAGCTTGTCGAGCATCTTGAGGGCGGCCTTCTCGTGCTTTGCGAACGAGGAGGCGAAATCCGTCGAGCCCTTCGCGGCGAGCTCCTGGAAGATGCTGCCGATGCCGAGCTGGGAGTAGAACCGGCCGATGTCGTAGACGCGGTAGGCGAGCGCGATGTCGAGCATTTCCGCCGAGGCGTCGTCACGGGCGTATTTCCGGGTGAGCGCGATGTCGTAATACGCCGGCGTCACCTGAATGAAGGACTGGATCGCCATGCCCTCGAGGACCGAGGCGATCATGCCGAGATCCGCCGGGATGCGCGGCACGCACGCGGTCGAGGAGATCGCGTTGCAGTAGGTGTAATACTTCTCCTGCATCTCGTCGTACTTCGGGATCGGGAGCACGCCGAACGCCGTCTCCATGTCGCGGACGTTCACGATATAGCTGAGCACCTCGCCGTAGAACAGGACGCGGTCCTCCATGAACATCGCCTTGCCGACGGCGACGTCGGACGGGATGCGGGTGATGTTGTCCTCCGAGACGATCCGCACGACCTTTTCGAGCGCCGCGATCGTCTTGTCCATGTCGACGTCGAGGATCGGGACCCCGTCCGCGTCATAGCTGATGAGCTTCAGCCCGGAGCCGTAGAAGAAGGTGCAGGGGCCCTCGCTCGTCGTGACGTACCCGTAGCGGTCCTTGTCCGTGTACTTGCCGTCGCCGTCGAGGTCGGTCGTCACGTTCAGGCACATCTGCCGGAACGCGTCGATCGTCCACTTCCCTTCCCGGACGAGATCATACGGGACGTCAAGACCCATGTCCGCGATCAGCTGCTTGTTGAAAAGCTGGATATAGGTGACGTCGTTGTCGAGGTAGTTGATGTCGCCGTTCATGAAGAAGACCTTGCCGCCGATCTGCATGGCGAGCGTTCCCTGGTCCCACCATGCCTCGGTGAGGTTCAGATTGTCGAGGTTCCTGTAATTCATGAGATACCCGGCCTGCGCCATGGAAGCCGCCGTCGCCATGTTCGGGAACGCGAGCTTGTAGCTCACGTCGCCCGAGGTCACGGCCTGCCGGATGATGCCGTTCACATCGCCCGGCGTGAGCTCGATCGAGCAGTTGAACCGTTCGTTGATCGAGAGATTCCGGTTGAAGACCGC
>JAFYBI010000141.1 GCA_017540285.1 Clostridia bacterium
AGTTTTTTCAAAAGGAAACCCTCCAATCCGTGACGGCTGCGGCGACCGTTACGCCGTCCTGCGCCGTCTTTTTCACGATCGGTGACTCCGCGCCCGCCGCGAGGACCGCCGCACGTTCGCAGACGTTGCCGACCCCGACCGTTTTTCTCACAAATTCCGATTCCGCAAAATCCCCCGGGACTGCCGCGAGGGCTTCCGCTGGGAAGAAGACGGTCTCGGCGCCGAGGTGACGGGCATACGCGAGCAGCCCCGGCTCATCCCGCTTCACGTCGATGGACGCGATCCTCACGACGGCGCGCGGATCGATCCGATGTACGGCGAGCGCGTGTTCCGCCGCGTTCTTCACGGCTTCCCAGGAGATACCCCGGCGGCATCCGATGCCGAGCGTGACGATTCTCGGGATCAGCCTGAGGGTGCGTGCGTAGGGTTCGTCCGTGTGGATACCGATCCGGATGCCGAGCGCTCCCATGTCCCCGCGGATCAGGCCCGCCGGGAGCGGATCGGGAAGCGCGAATTCCGACGAGGCGGGGATATCCCCCGTGAGGATCGCCGCCAACACCGCCTTCGCCGTCTCCATCGAACTGATCGCGCAGCCGTGAGAAGCGGCCCACGCGTCGCAGGAGAAGCGCCCCGCGCCGTCCGTTGCCGTGGTGACGACGGCCTCCGCACCGAGCTTATCCGCGAGCGTCCGTGCCATCTCGTTCGCGCCGCCGATGTGCCCGGAGAGGATCGGGATGACGTAGCGTCCCCGGTCGTCGATCACGAGCACCGCCGGGTCCTCCGTCTTGCTTTTGAGATGCGGAGCGATCGAACGCACGGCGATCCCGCAGGCGCCGACGAAGACGAGGGCGTCGTGCCCGGAAAAGAGCGGGGCCATGTCGTCCGAGAGCTTTTCATGCGGCAGAAAGCCGTATTTTGACGCGAGACGGGCCGGGGCGTGGATCTCCGTGTCCTCCTCGCCGAGCATTGCCCGGATACGGAGGGACAGATCCGCTCCCGCGTCGGAGAAGCAGAAAATGGCTGTTTTCATACGCTTTTCTCCCGGAATTCCGTCCCGAATGCCGGATCGTACAGCTTCGAGCGGGTATCGATTTCGCCGAGGACGCGCCCGACGACGATCAGCGCGGTTTTGGCGATCCCGTTCGCCTTCGCCGTCTCCGCGAGCGTCGCGACGGTGCAGCGGAAGATCCGCTCATCCGGCCACGACGCCTTGTACACGATCGCGGCGGGCGTATCGGGGGACATGCCGCCGGCGACAAGGTCTTCGGTGACTTTTCCGAGCAGGCCCGCGCTGAGGAACAGGGTCATCGTCGCGCCGTGGGAGGCGAGGGAAGGGAGGCTTTCGCCTGCCGGAACGGGCGTTCTGCCCGCGGCCCGGGTGATGATGACGCTCTGGGAGACGTCTGGCTGCGTGTATTCGATCCGAAGCGCGGCGGCTGCCCCGGAAAACGCGCTCACGCCGGGTGTGATGTCGTACGCGATCCCCAATCGGTCGAATTCCCGCATCTGTTCCGCGATCGCGCCGTAAAGCGAAGGGTCGCCGGAGTGGAGCCGCACGGTGGTTTTCCCGGCACCCTCGGCCGCTTCGATCACCGCCGTCGTCTCCTCGAGCGTCATTTTCGCGCTGTCGTACAATTCGCATCCGCTCTTTGCGTAAGAAAGCAGCTCCGGGTTGACGAGCGAACCGGCGTAGACGATCACGTCCGCCTCTTCGATCAGGCGTTTCCCGCGCAGGGTGATGAGGTCCGCCGCCCCGCAGCCCGCGCCGACAATGTGTACCATATCAGCTTTCCTTTCTGATTTCTTCGAGCAGGCGATCCGCGTCGTCCGTCCTGCCGAGGGTGCCGTAAACGTTCGAGAAGGTGACGGCGCCCGTGCGGAGGGATCCGATCGTCTTCTGATGGGTGAGGTGAAAGTGCATCCGCCGCATCACGCCTGCCATCACCGGGACGCGGAGTCCCGCTTCTTCGAGGATTGCGAGCATGTCGTCGGTCATCGCGCTGTTCATGATCCGCCCGACGGTATCCGCCGATGCGCCGCACATCCCCGCATGAGCCGCGAAAATCTCCGCCCGGCAGTCTCCCCACCGCGAATGGGTGTTGAGCATCCCGCCAGCGACCTTGACGAGCTTGCCGATGTGACCGACGAGCAGCGCGCCGTCAAATCCCGCCTCTGCCGCAAGGGAGAAGGCGTCGCCGATGAAGTTCGACACGGTGACGGCAGTCTCGGGATCGATCCCGAGATCATTCCTGATGTAGTCCGCGCCGTAGTTCCCGGGGACGAAGAGGACCGTTTTCCGCCCCGCCGCCGCGCGCATTGAGAGCTCCGTACGGATCGTCTCGACCACGGCCTCGTCGCTCATCGGTTCCACGATGCCGGTCGTGCCGAGGATCGAGAGACCGCCCACGATGCCGAGCCGCGGATTGAAGGTCTTCTTCGCGATCTCGACCCCCTGAGGCGCGGAGATCACCACGGAGAGCCCGCCGGGATATCCGTGATCCTCCATGACCTCCGAGAGCGCCTCCGTGATCATCCTCCGGGGCGTCGAGTTGATGGCGGCATGGCCGACTGGCTGGTCGAGGCCCGGCTTTGTGACCCGGCCGATCCCTTCGCCGCCGTCGATCGCCACCTCGTACGGCACGTCGGTTTTCTCCACGCGGGCATACACCGTCATGCCGTTCGTCACGTCCGGATCGTCGCCCGCGTCCTTCACGATCCCGCAGGAGACAAAGCCGTCTCCCCGGATGATTTCCTTCACGGCGAGCGTCAGCCCGATCCCGCGCGGCGTCATGAGCCAGACCGAGTCCAGCGTTTCTCCGCCGAGGAGCATGATCGCCGCCGCTTTGGCCGCCGCAGCCGCGCACGAACCGGTCGTGTACCCGCGCCGCAGCTTTTTTCCGTCTTTGGTAATGAAGCTGTCCATAGAAGAATAGTGATGATTGCCTTTCAGGCAAGTGAAGATGCACTTCGTGCAGTTATGAGCGCCAAGGCGCGTTATGATGCGCTTTGCGCAGTGGATGAACGATGACACCTCGTTCTATCACGACGGCGAAGCCGTACCATAACTGCGGCCATGCCGCATCTTGACTCTTATCTCGTGATCTGATACATCAAAGCGTTCACGACGGCCGCCGCGACGTTCGATCCGCCCTTGCGGCCCTTCGCCACGATGTGCGGCACGGACGAGGAGAGGATCGCGTCCTTCGCCTCGAGGATGTTGACGAATCCCACGGGGACGCCGATGACCAGCTCCGGCGAGACCTTTCCCCCGTCGATGAGGGAGCGGAGAGTCAGGAGAGCCGTCGGCGCGTTGCCGATGACGAAGATGACGGACCCGCCGAGACGCGCGGCCTTCTCCATCGACACCTGCGCCCGGGTACATCCGCGGGCTTTCGCTTCCTCGGCGACGTCCGGATCGCTCATGAAGCAGTCGACCGCGCAGCCGAGTTTGGCGGCCGCCGTCTTGTTGATCCCGGCTTTCGCCATCTGTGTGTCCGTGACGATGCGGCATCCCGCCCTCAGGGCATCGAGAGCTTTGGCGACGGCTCCTTCGGAGAAAGCGAGGTTCTCGGCGTAATCGAAATCCGCCGTCGCGTGGATGACGCGCATGACGACCGCCCGGTTCTCGGCCGGGATCTCGGTTTTGAGTTCGCTTGCGATGATTTCCATGCTCCGCGCTTCGATGGCGGCGGGATCGGTGATGATCATCTCGGATCCTCCTTGTAGGCGAGACATTTGCGGTAAAACGCTTCCGCGGCATCCGGACAGGCGGGCAGATAGAGATGGGGGTAGCCCGCCCAGAGCGTTTCCGTCTGCACGACGCAGTCCCAGCGCTTCCCGTTCGGCTTTACGGCGGTGAAGTCCGCGCCGCAGTCCGTGCTGTCGTAATAATGAAATTCATGCGCCGGGAGGGTCGTTCCGGCTTTCCCGAGGAGTCCGTCCGTTTTGGCCGTGAGGGTGCAGTAGCCGAAGCGGACGAGTTTCCCGGTGTCGTCGCTTGTATGGGGCAGGACGCCGCACATCCGATGCCCCGCGAGCCTCTCGCCGAGGACCTGAAAGCCGCCGCACTCCGCGATGGTCGGCAGACCGGCGGAAACGGCTCTTCTCACGCTGTCAAGGAAGATTTCGTTCCGTTCCAGTGCCTCGGCATGGAGCTCCGGGTAACCGCCGGGGAGGAGGAGTCCGTCTGCCGAGGGGGGCACCGGCTCGTTCAAAAGCGGCGAGAACGGCACGATCTCAGCGCCCATGTCCCGGAGCAGCCGCAGCGTGTCCGGATAGACGAAGCAGAATGCCGCGTCCTTTGCCAGCGCGATCCTGACGGGGGGCAGACGCTTTGCCGCAGGCGGGTCGCAGGAAAGAGGGGCCGCCGATCCGGCGAGCGTCATGAGGGCGTCGAGATCGACCGTCTTTTCCGAGAGATCGGCGATTTTCGACAGCTTATCATTCAGATCCGCGATCTCCGCTGGGGTGACGAGCCCGAGGTGCCGGGAGCCGAGCCCGCAGTCGTCCGGCAGACGCGGAAGATACCCGAGGACCGCGACCGTTTCGCCGAAGCGCGCCTCGACGAGCTTTTTGAGCCCGGCATAGGTCATCGGCGTGACATTCGAGAAGAGCACGCCCCGGATGCCGCTCTCGGGGACGAAATGCAGAAAGCCCTCGATCACGGCGACGAGCGAAGCATAGGCCCCGCGCCCGTTCACGACGAGGACGACCGGGGTGTCCGTCTTCCGCGCGACCTCGAAGGTGCTGTTCTCCGTGCCGTCCGGACCCGTGCCGTCGTAGTAGCCCATCACCCCTTCGATCACGGTGAGCCCGCCCGTCGACCTTGCGAGCGTCGTCCGGAGCAGGTTCCCGCCGCAGAAGTACGGATCGAGGTTCGACGACGGGACGCCGAGCACGGTTTCGTGAAACATCGGATCGATGTAGTCCGGGCCGCATTTCGCAGCAGATATGGCAACGCCGCGGCGTTTCAGCAGCGAAAGGATCGCGCAGACCGCCGTGGTTTTGCCGCATCCGCTCGAAGTTCCGGCAATGAGGACGCGGGGAAGAGCTCTTGTCATGAAGCCCCTCCCGTCCTATTCTTCCGTTTGATCCCCACGGCGGCGATCGTTCCGATCAGGGCAAGTGCGGCAGCACCCGCGGCGACCGGCAGGATCCAGCCGTTCCCGGGCTTTGTCACCGCGCCGTCCGGCAGGCTTTCGGAATGGAAAACCACGTTGTAGTCGTACCACTGTTCCCGCTTGATGCTCCATCCGGCCAACGGAACGGAGGTGTCGAGGGCGGAGACGGGGATCTCAAAGGTGTGCCGTCCTTCTTCGTCCTCGCCGAACGATGAAACGGCACCTTCGTCCGCCCGGTCTGCCTCTGCGCCGCGCCCGGCATAGAGCTTTCCGAACCCCTTGCCGCTGAGGGTCACGCGCGCGGTCATGGCTTCATCCGTTACGGTCAGGGTGCAGCCGACGATGCGGAACATCGAGGAGTTCAGCGTTTCCGCTTCGATTTCATAAGTCCCGTTCTGAATGTCCTCCGCATAGACGGGCCTGCTCCCCCCGCCCGCCGAAACGGGAACGGGGAGGGCAGACACGCACAGCGCGGCGAGCAGAACGGAGAGCATTCTGTTCAGCCGTCTGTTCATTTCACGTTCTTCACATGGTCGACGTAGACCGCGCAGACCGCCGGGAGCTCGCCGAGACCGCGGATCAGCGTCACGACTTCAAAGCCTTCGTTCTGGAGGATGACCTTCCAGCTGTCGTCCTCGTCGCCCGCCATGTCGTTGTTGGCGTGGTCGCCCGCCACCACCATCAGGGGTTCGAGCACGACGCGGGTGTAGCCGCCGGCCTTCGCAGCCGCGACGACGTCTTCAATGGTGGGTTCTGCTTCAACCGTACCGATGCAGTAGTTGGTCTTGCCGGCAGCCGTGAGCTTTTCCTGGAGCTTCGCGTAGGTCGCGTTCGCCGTGTGTTCGGTGCCGTGGCCCATGAAGGTGATGAGGGTCTTGCCGTCGTCGTATTCGGCGGTGGCGGCGGTGATGGCGTCGATGACCTTTGCGAAGTCATCGTCGGACGTCAGAAGCGGCGCACCGACCTTGACGCTCGAGAACTTGGAACGGTTCTGCTCCACGACCTTCATGAGATCGTCGTATTCATAGCCGTTCATGACGTGGGTGGGCTGGACGATGAGGTCCTTCACGCCGTCCTTGATGAGACGGGCAAAGGCTTCCTCGACGTTGTCGATCGAGAGGCCGTCGCGGCTCTTCAGCTTGTCGATGATGATCTGGCTGGTGAAGGCCCGGCGCACTTCCTTGTCGGGGTTCGCGGCCTTGATCGCCGCTTCGATCGCGCCGATGGTGGCTTCGCGGCTGTCGTTGTAGCTCGTGCCGAAGCTGACGACGAGGATGACGGGCTTCTTCGAGCCGGAGCATCCCGCGAGCGCGAGGGCAAGCATCACGGCGCAGAGCGCAAGGGCTCCGATTCTGACGAGTTTCATGATGGGGTTCCTCCTGATGATGAAAAAGATATGAGTATGTTGTTAAACGGAGCATGGCCCCGCGTTAACCGTGGTATTTGTCCCAGAGGGCGTCGGTCAGATCGAACCGGCGGATGAGGTTGTCCCGCCCGAGCAGCTCCTCCGGCTTCCCGTATCCCGCGGGAGACCCGTCCTTCAGGATGAGGACGCGGTCGGAGATCGCGCGGGCAAGCTCCGGCTCGTGCAGGGACATCACGACCGCCGGTTTCCGCTCGCGCCGCAGCCGGTCGAGCAGCTCGAGAAAGGTGAATTTGTAGTGCAGATCGAGGTAGGAGGTCGGCTCGTCGAGGAGGAGGACCTTCGGTTCCCGGCACACGGCGCGCGCGAGCAGTACCCGCTGCTGCTGTCCGTCGCTGAGCTCCCCGAAGGGACGGTCGGCAAGCGCCGCGGTGTCCGTGAGCGCCATGGCTTCTTCGACGGCAGCATGGTCCGCCGTGCCGAGCAGCCCGAACGCCCCGGTATAGGGGTATCGCCCGGTCTCGACGACGTCACGGCAGGTCATCATATCGGTCTTCGGCCGTTCCGTCAGCATGGCGGAGACCGCGCGCGCAAAGGCGTTCCGGTTCATCCGCCTCACGGGGG
>JAFYBI010000142.1 GCA_017540285.1 Clostridia bacterium
ACGTAGTCGGAGATGTAGATCGGGATCTCCTTGCCGTTCGCCGGGTTGACTGCCGCGATGCCCTCGATCCGCACGCCCGTCTTTTCCTTGACGAGCTGCGTCCGCTCGAACTCGGTCTTCTTCGCGCACTCCTCGCGGTAGGCGTCGAGCGCGTCGATGTTCGCGATCCGGCCGCGGTATTTCTCGATGATCGGATGCTCCGGCGCGATGACCATGAAGGTCACGCCGAACATCGTGTCGGGACGGGTCGTGTAAATACGCAGGGTCTCGTCGCAGCCGGTCAGCGCGAAGTTTGCGAACGCGCCCTCGGACCGGCCGATCCAGTTCTGCTGCATCAGCTTGATGTTGGGCAGATAATCGACCTTTTCCAGCCCTTCGAGCAGCTTGTCCGCGTACGCGGTGATCCGCAGATACCAGACGTCCTTGGACTTCTGGACGATCTCGCTGTGGCAGATATCGCATTTGCCGCCCTGGGAATCCTCGTTCGAGAGGACGACCTTGCAGTGCGGGCAGTAGTTGACGAGGGTCGTCGCGCGGAACACGAGGCCGTTGTCGAACATCTTGCGGAAGATCCACTGCGTCCACTTGTAATAGCCTTCGTCGGTGGTGTCGACAACGCGGGACCAGTCGAAGGAGAAGCCGACGCGCTTCAGCTGGGAGGTGAATTTCGCGATGTTCCGGTCGGTGACGATACGCGGATGGGTGCCGGTCTTGATGGCGTAGTTTTCCGTCGGAAGACCGTAGGCGTCAAAGCCGATCGGGAAAAGGACGTTGTAGCCCTGCATCCGCTTTTTCCGGGAGATGACCTCCAGACCGGAATACGCCTTGATGTGCCCGACGTGCATGCCCGCGCCGCTCGGATACGGGAATTCCACGAGCGCGTAGAACTTCGGCTTCGTATGGTCGTCCGACGCGCGGAAAATGCCCGCCTCGTCCCACTTGTCCTGCCATTTCTTCTCGATGGCGGCAAAATCGTATTTCATTGTTCTGCCCTTCTTCTGTGAATGAGTCGCTCAGTCTTCCGTGATGAGCGCGGAGATATCGTGTTCGGTGGTGTCCTCGTAAAGCTTGTCCAGATTGTAGAACTTGCGTCCCTCGCCGCTGAAGATGTGGACGACGACGGAGCCGAAGTCCTCGAGCAGCCAGACGCCCGTGTCCGCGCCTTCGATGTGGTGCGGCGTGACGCCGTAGTTCGAGAGCTTGAATTCCACCTCGTCCGCAAAGGAACGGATCTGGGTGCGGGAGGAGCCGGTCGCGATGACGAAATAGTCCGCGATGATGGTCCGGTTCTCCACGTGGAGCAGGCGGATGTCCCGCGCCTTCTTGGAGTCAAGCACGGAGACGATGAATTTCGCAAGGGTCTCGGGATCGCGGAGCATGTCCGCCGTGAGGGTCTCTTCGACCGGGAGCTTGGTTTCGCTGTCCATGGGTGTCCTCCTTGAGTTTAGTTTTTAAAGGGAATATAGATCGAGTTTTCGTCGACGCTCGCCGCGTCAAAGACGTTGTTGTAATAATACGCCGCGGGCGCGTAGTAAACGTCGCAGTACGACTGATACTGGTTGAAGCAGAAGGTGAGGTTGCGGTCGAAGATCGAGTTGTCGATCTCCTTGGAATAGATGTTGAAATACTGGTTGATCATCGCGAGCGTCCCGGCCCGGTTGATGACGTAGTACCAGTTCCCCGCCTCCATGCCGCCCGGGATGTTCATCATGGTGACGCGGTCCATGCCGATGTTGAGGAAGCACCGGGCATAGAACTGGATGTCCGAAATGCTCATGTCGGTGTAGACGTCGTCGTGGATGCGTCCCGCGACCGCCGCGAGCGTGGGAACGTCGAAGCTCTTGACAAGCTCGACGACCTTCTTATAGAGCGCGGTGATGAAGATCTTCTGCGCGTTGAGACGGCCGAGGTCGGCCTGCACGTAGTCCGAGCGGAACCGGACGAAGCCCATCGCGGAATAGCCGTCGAGGTGCTGCCAGCCGGGAGCGATGTCGATCACGAGATCCTGGAACGGGTCCTCGTATAACATCCGGCCGGGGACGTAGACGTCGACGCCGCCGCACGCGTTCACGATGTCGACGAGTCCTTCGACCGTGACCATGACCGCGTTGTGGATCTTGATGCAGAGGCTCTTTTCGAGCAGACGCGCGTAGTTGTCGAGGGCCGTGCGGTAGGAGTTCCGGTCGCCGGAGTGGTACGCGTTGCTGACATAGCTCGAATACTGCGCGTTGATCTTGTTCGTCGCGACGCCCGTCGTGATCATCGTGTCGCGCGGGATCTGCATGACGGTGATCGAGTTGTCGTAGGTGCTGACGCTGACGATCATCGTGACGTCCGCGAGGTTCGCCTGCTTGTCCATGCCGACGATGAGGATGTTGTACTTCCCTTCGATGACCTGCCATTCGGAGGCCTTCGCGCCGGACTGGGACTTCGGGGGCGTCGTCGCGTTCCCCGTCGGCTGATCCTCGATGCTGTCCGTCTCGAGGAACACGGGATCGCCAGAGGCCTCTTCGCCGGGCTCGGCGCTCACGGACGCGGGATCCGCATTCGTGCCGGCCTGCGCGGGATCGGCGTTCTCGACAGGCGTGATGTCGAACGGGATCTCGTTGTCCTTCGGCTGCGCGGGCTTATAGAAGATGATCCACGCCGCCGTGACGATCACGGCGGTATAGAGGATAAAGATCACGGCGATCAGGATGATCTGCGATTTCGTCAGGCGGGAGTTTTTCTTTTTCACGCGGGCGCGCTGCCTGTCCCGTTCGGTGACGACCGGGGTGTCCTCCTCGTCGTCCTCCGCCATGTGCTCGGCGTCGCCGTCCGGATAATAGATCGATACGTCGTCGTTTTCTTCTTCGTCAAGGGAGTCCTTCGCCGGGGACTCGTCATATTCGGGTTCGGTGGGAACCTTCTTTTCTTCTCTTTCGTCGTTGTTCATGGAAGTCCTTTCAAAGGTTCAGAGACGGCCCTGCCGTCTTGCTTTTCGGATCAAAAAACCGTTCCGCGCGGCGACGGATTCCGCCGCAACGGGCTGTCCCGCTTCCAGCAGCTGGGCAATGGTGAAGTCGAACGACCGGATCATCACGTCGACGAGGACTTCTTCACGGTCCTCGCCCGCCCCGATCCGGGTGTAAAATTCGTTTCTCAGGGCGACGCAGTCGTCGAAGGTCCGCGTCTCCTCGATGTAATCGGCGAGGTAGACGAGGCATTCGAAGAGCGTCATGTCCGCTCTCCCGGTCGTGTGCCAGCGGATGCCGGAGAGGATCTCCTCATCCGTGAAATCCGCAAAATCGCGCGCGGCGACGGCGGCTCCGGTCTTCGCGTGAAAGACGGCCGGGGAGAGGAGGTCGGTGTCTTCGGCTATTATACCAAATTCCCGGCAGATTTGCAACTGTTTTTCCGCGTCTTCTTTTTTTGTGATGTCGTGCAGGAGCGCCGAGGCGCGGAGGGAGGGGATCTTCTCGGGGAGATAGAGCGCGCCGAGGGAGGCGGCCTCCCGCTCCACGGATTTCGTGTGCGCGTACCGCTTCGGGGTCAGATACGGCTTCACCCGCTCCGAGAGCTCCCCGAGAGCCGCTTCGTCGAGCGTTCGTTTTTCCTGTTTTTCCATGGGTCCGTTCGGTTCCGCTTCCTGATAGAGCTTCTCGCGGCGGATGATTTCGGCGACGCCGTCGGGCAGACAGGGCGAGAGGTCCTCCCCCGCCCGGATCGCGCGGCGCACCTCGGTCGAGGAGAGCTCGAAGGGTTCTTCGCCGATGAGGATCACCCGCGCGCCGAAGTCCGCTTCGTATTTCTCCTTCGCCGTGCGCATCCTGCCGTCGGGATCGGCTTCGCGGGCCAGCGTGACGATGATTGCCCGCCGGAAGATCTCCGCCGCCTGATACCACCGGTCGAGCGTGAGGAACATGTCGCTCCCGCAGAGGAGGAAGATCTCCCTTCCGGGCGCCTCGAGGTATCGGAGGGTCTCGACGGTGTAGCTCGGCCCGTCCTTGTTGATCTCGTAATCCGAGATCTCGACGCCCGGGATCGCGCCGAACGCCGCCCGGCACATCGCGAGACGCGCTTCGGGGGTGTCGCCCTCGGCCTTGCTCTTGTGCGGCGGGATCCCCGTCGGCATCACGAGCGTGCGGTCCGGACGGACAACCCGGAGAAAGGCCTCGAGCGCGCGGACATGTCCCCGATGCGGAGGCGCGAAGGTCCCGCCGAATAATCCGAGACGTTCGGTCTTCATAGAAGCGTCGAGATGTTCCGCCGGTCGGCGCGCGAGGATTCCTTGTAGAGGATGATCTTGCGCCCGATGACGGCGACGACTTCGGATCCGGTGCGGGCGGCGATGGTCTCTCCGGCCTCACGCGCGTCCTCGTCGGAATTGTCGAGGACGCTGATTTTGACGAGTTCTCTCGCTTCGAGCGCGTCCGCGATGGACTTGA
>JAFYBI010000143.1 GCA_017540285.1 Clostridia bacterium
CGGGCTGCGGTGCGCTTGGCTGCGCCGGGCTTTGATTCACAAAGGACATGCGGAAATACCTGATTTCTTATTTGTTTTCTGTTTTTTTCTTCTGATTGCGCGCTGACGCTTGCGGGGATGTATCGACTAAGTCGATTGTTTTTTTGTCCTTCCGGACGGGACCCAAGAGGCTTCCGCGGCCGGCCTCTTGTCCGTCAGCCGCGTAGGCGATCCCTGAAAGCCCCGAAGGGCTTTCTTCCTCTTCTCCCCGCACGGATGGTGCGGATTCACTTCATCCGCAAGCTGCATAAACGCCTTTTGCCCGCAGGCCCCCCGCGGCGCTCAACCCGGTACGCGCACCGGAACAAGTTCCGGGCTTTGATTGACGCAAAGCCCCAGCTTCCCCGCCATCTCCATCGCCGCCTCGTATGACGCCGGGTCCACCGCCACCTCCGCCTGGTGCGCGTCACACCCGATGCAGACCTCCGCTCCCATCTCCCCGCAGAGCGCAAAGAACCGCTCGTGTGGATACGCCCGGTGATCCCGGATCCCGAGCAGATTGATCTCCAGCGGGATCCCCGCCGCCTTCGCTGCGCCGATCAAACGCGCGTAATGCTTGTCATAGATCTCCCCCGGCCCCGTGTAGTTCATCAGATCCGGGTGCGCCACGTACGTGAATACCCCCGTCCCGATCCCCTCGATCACCTGGTCGACATACTCCGCGAGATATCCCTCGTCGTCCGAGGAAATGCCCGAATACTTCCCCTCCATCTCGTTTTCGAGGAAGTGCTGACCGAGGATCAGATAGTCCACCGGATACTGCGTCGCCATCGCGAGGAACTCCCGGAAAAACTTCGGGTAGTATTCCGCCTCGTAGCCGATCTTCACGTCGATCACCCCGCGGAATTCCTCCCGCAGCGCGAGCAGCGTCTCCACATAGTCCGCCTGACGCTCGCGGCGCATCCGGAAGCCCGAATAGTACCCGTCCGGAAACGGATACGGCGCGTGGTCCGCGAAGCCGTAGACTTTCATCCCCGCCGCGACGGCGCGCTCGATGTATTCCCGCTCCGTCCCGCTGGCGTGATGGCAGCGGACCGTGTGCGCGTGCAGATTGCAGATCATCCCCATGGGTTCTCCTCCGTTTCCGCGCGGTCTCCGCGCTCGCCTTATTGTAGCACAATCCCCGCCGCTCTGCAATATCGAATTGTACCAATCTACGCCCGAAATTCGCCCCCCGCTTCGGCATCCGGACGCATCCCAGGCCCTCTGTCCGTCACCCTCCCGAGGGGGGGCTTGACAAATATTTATGCTTATGGTATAATAGTGTCAATGATTGTACCGAGGAGGTTCACCGATGCTGACAAGAAAACCCCTGACCCTTTGCGCGGAATGCGGCGAATGGCTGTACGACGGCGACACCGTCTACACGCTGCTTGGGCGGACCCTGTGCTGTGCGTGCGTCCGCGCCGCTCTGACCGTATGCCGCGCCGATCCGTACGAGACGCCGGATCTGAGCCGCATTCCCAGGCGCCGCACCCACCGGGCGGCAGGAGGCTCCGATGATCACCGCCAATGATCTCAAGCGCGCGGAGAAGCTCCTGCGGGAGCTGCCGTACATGGAGAGCGCGCTGGCCTATTACGATTCCCTCGCAGACGCGCCGATCTCCGACCGGGTGCGCCGGGCACTGAACGGCAAGCAGAAAAACGTGCAAAACAGCGTGACGGCGGTTCAGCGGGCGCTTTCGATGCTCAGCCCGACCGAGAGACGGGTTGCCGACGAGCTCTTTTTCGCCGAAAAACCCGACATTGCGGAGCTCTGCGAGGACTGCGGACTCGCCAAGAGCAGCATTTACCGGCACCGCCGCCATATCCTCGAAAAGGTAGTGGCCGCCGTATGGGGAAAGGGGTTGTAATCTGCACAAATATGTGTTAAAATGAGCGGGGAGCCCGCCATTTGTCCCCGGGCACTGCCCGGCGCAAGCGTCAGCGCGCAGTTTACAGAAGCGCCCCCTGTTCCCCCCCATTTTCCCTCGGAGGCCCGCCATGTCTTTTCGTTCCCGCCTGTTTCATTGGCCCGATCCCTATGATACCGCCGCCACCGATGCCCTCTTCACCGACGCCGCGCGGGAATGCGCCGCCTACCACGCCGCACACTGCCCGCCCTACCGCGCGATCCTCGACGCCGCCGGCTTCTCCCCCGATGACCTGCATACCGTCGACGATCTCGCCCGGATCCCCCCGATCCCCACGGCGTTCCTTAAAACCCATCGCCTCCGGTCCATGCTGCCCGCCCGCACGCCCATCCGCGCCACGTCTTCCGGTACCAGAGGCCGCGCGAGCGAGATCGGCCTCGATTGGGGCGCATGCTTCGCCGGACTCTCGATGGTCCTGAAAGTCGCCGCCCCGCGCGCCCTCGTCAGCCCGAAGCCCTGCCATTACATCGTCTTCGGCTATATGCCCCGGCGGGAGAACGCCATGGCCGCCGCCAAGACCGCCTACGGCTATACCTTCCTCGCGCCCGCGCTCTCCCGCACCTTCGCCCTCCGCTGGGAGAACGGGCAGTACGTCCCCGACCTCGACCGGGTGATCCGCGCCATCGTGAAGCATGCCGCCTCGCCCTTCCCCACCCGCTTCATCGGCTTCCCCGCCTATACCTATTTCACGCTTCGCCGGATGGACGAGCGCGGCATCCGCCTGACGCTTCCCGCGGGCTCGACGATCATGCTCGGCGGCGGCTGGAAGCAGTTCTGGCGCGAGGCGGTGGACAAGACGGCCCTGTACGCCCTCGCCGCCCGCGTCCTCGGCATCCCGGAGGAGGCGATCGCGGAGAGCTACGGCGCGGCGGAGCATCCGATCCTCTACTGCGACTGCCGGAATCACCGCTTCCACGTCCCCGTCTATTCCCGCGTCCTGATCCGGGACGTCAACACCCTCGAACCGCTCCCGCCGGGGCAGCCGGGGCTCGTCAACCTCATCAGCCCGATGATTTGGGCGACGCCGCTTTTGTCGATCCTGACCGACGACCTCGGGATCCTTCACCCGGGGGAGGAATGCGGGTGCGGGGTGAAGTCCCCGACGCTCGAGCTGCTGGGCCGCGCGGGCATGCATGAGATCCGAACGTGTGCCGCCGGCGCGGAAGAGGCGTTGCGCCGGGCAGTGCCCGGGGACACCTAAAGAGCGCGCGACGAAGGTGTGCGCGCCGAGAAAGGACTTTGTCCTTTCATCCTTTTTGCGCGCTAACGCTTGCGGATAGTATATCGACCAAGTCGATCGTTTTTTTCGCCTACGCGGCTGGCGGACAATGAGGACTCGGTTTCACGGAGTGAAACCGGCGGGTCGGGCCCTCTTGTCAATCACCCGGCCCCAGAGGCGCCGTTCCTCGCCTCTGGACTCCAACCCTCAACGTGCGTACCGTAAGAAAACTGCACCGTAGCTCAATGGGGTGCTTGCCTGACGGCGGATGGAACAAGTTCCATCTCGCCTATCGCACGTTAAGATACAAGAGGCCATCTCCAAGATGAGTGGCACGGATAGGTTTGTGGCTCGCTCGCGCCATGGCGTGCCGTGCTCCGTGTCCGGTCTTACGACTCCGTCGTGGCAATGGGTGCGCAGCGAGGCGTTAGGGCTGGTCCGAACACTTTCCCGCTGCACCCCTTGCCTCGGCGAAGCTGAAAGGTCTGACACGTGCAAGCTGTATTATCGGCGGGGAGCGTATTTCTTACGCTTTTGGCTGACTAACTTGGTGAATCTCCCCGTAATCCTGAAAGGAAGAGGCGTTATGCTCCATTGAACAACGCTTCCCATCAAAAAGGGAGGTTGTACCCGAGGCAGGGTGGATTCCCAAGGCGGGAACGGCCTTGGGGGCCGGGTGATTCCTAAGAGGGCCCGACCCGAGGGTCCTCTTAGGTGCGCCGCAAGGCAATA
>JAFYBI010000144.1 GCA_017540285.1 Clostridia bacterium
ACGAGCTCTCCAACCTCGGTCTGGACGAGGGCGATATGCGGCTCGACTATATCCGCGCCTTTGTCACGGGCGATATCGACACACTGGAACAGGTCTGCGGCGTCGAAAAAGGGATGTACGCAGATTACCGCACGCTGAAGCTGTCAAGCTGGGCCGTGTGGATCGAACCTGACGAGAACTCGGGCACTTTCCTCGGACCGCTGCGGTTCGCGTTTGTTCCGTCCCGTTCCGATGTGGAAGCCTATCCAAGCCATATCCGGACCGAGGGCACGGTCTATGAAGGTCTGATGGGCGCGTTTTTCTCCCGGTCCGATCCTTCTTCCTCGTTCGGAGAAGCCGCCGACGAACTGTATAATCTGCTCTCCCTCTATATCCTGCTCGATCTCCCGACTACGGACGAGATGGATGCTCCCACGCGCTTTGCCCTCTCCTGCTATATCTGCGTCAAGCTCGGGAACACGGATCTAACCGTCGAAAACATCCGGGATTACGCCCAAAAGCACTTCGGCATCGTGAACTTCACGCCTGACGGAGCGCATGTGGGCATGCACGGCGGACACGGCGGCTCCCACCAAGTCTTAGACATCATCGGAAGCGAGGAGATCGGAGGCGAAACGGTTGTCACCGTACAGTATTACGCCGATCTATCCAAAACGGTTAAAAGCCTCACGTACCGATATACAATGAAACGGATCGACGACGGCTGGGCCTTCACCGGCAGCGAAGAAATCGAGCACGCAGAATACGAGCGGGTCAGATGGTCGATGTAGGACACAAACGAATCCTACTCTGCCGCCGCATCCGGAAAAACAAAACTCCACGCAAAAAACTGCCGTTTCCCGGCGAAAATCGGGGCGGCAGTTTTCGTTTGGTAATGGATTCAGATTTCGTTCACGCACAGGGGCCTCGGGATCGGGAAATCGCCGACGTGCGCGAGCTCCCCGTCCCCCCCGACGGAGAAGAGCGTGAGATTGTCGGAGAAGGTGTTGCACACAACGAGGAAGCGTCCGCCGCCGACGAGGGAGATCGCCCGCGGATGATCGCCGCCCGACGCGGTGAGCGAGACGAGCTTCAGCCCGCCGTCCGTCGTGACGTGCGCGATCGTGTTCGCCGTGCCGCGGTTCGAGGCGTAGAGATGCCTCCCGTCCTTCGAGAGCACGATCGAGGCGGCGTCCGTCAGCCCGTCGTGACCCGGACAGACCGCGAGGTTCTCCCGGAACGAAAGTGTCCCCGTTTCCCCGTTCCAGTCGAACGCCGTGACGGAGCTCCCCATCTCGGCGAGCGCGTAGAGCGTTTTTCCGTCCGGGGAAAAGATCGCGTGGCGCACGCCGTGGCCGGAGGGGACCTTCCCCTTCGAGACGAGGCGCATGTCCCGGTCATAGACGAACACTGTGTCCAGCCCGAGATCGCAGATCAGCACGAAGCGCTTCCCCGGCGAAAAGAGGCACTGGTGGCAGTGGGGCCGCTCCTGTCTCCCCCTGTCCGGCCCGAGCTCGCCGTCGCGCGGGACCTCGTGCGGGTACAGCGTCGGGAGCCCGTCCCGGATGTGCAAGACGGACCCCGTCGTATAGTTGGCGCAGTAGACGTCGGCCCCGTCCTTCGCGAAATGACAGACCGAAACGCCCCGCGTCGGGATCGGTCCGAAGACGAGCCTGCCCGTCGGGATCGAATACTCCGCGTACGCCTCTCCGGCTTCCCGGTCGCGCAGGACCGCGCACACCCGGCCCCCGATCACCTCGGTCCACGAGGGCGACGGCATGGGGATCTTCGATTTTGCGGCGAGCCGTCCGTCCGCCGTCAGCGTGAAGAGCGTGACGCCGCCGTCGGGGATCTCGGACGCGATATAGAATTCGCTGATGATCGGATCGGCCATCTCAACCCCTCCGCAGAACAGCGGCCGCGGTTTCGAGAAGCCGCACGAGCACCTCCCGGTCGTCTTCGAGGAGATCGTAGATGCCGTCCTCGGAGAGCACGCCGCGCTTCAGATTGTCGGGCAGGCGTCCGGCCTCGTCGTCTTCGAAGTCCTGCCGCCACTCGTCGCCCGTGTAGTATGCCTCGAGCCGGTCGATCCCCTCCCGGACCTTTTCGTATCCGTCGAGCGCCTCGTCAAGGGCGTCCACCGCAGCGCGCGCCGCGTCGAGAAGCGCCTCCATCGTCCGTATCCGTTCCTGCTGTTCCATCTTCTGCCTCCTTATGGTGGATTTTATGATAGTATATCACATTTCCGCGCTCTTATCAAGCAGTTTTTTTGAATCCTTTTCTCCCCGCCTTGACAGAGCCCTCCGCTTTGAGCATAATATAGAATATCTGAATCGATTTTTATGCGGAGGAGGTATGATGTGACGCAATTCAAACACGGCAGAACGCTGCCCACCACCCCCTTCATCATCGTCAATCCTCAGCTCGCCGCGCACTATCTCCTCGAAGGCCGGGTGCTCGTCTGCCTCGTGCGGCACGGACAGACCGACTGGAACCTCATCAAGCGGCTGCAGGGGCGGGAAAACGTCCCCCTGAACGAGGCCGGCCACGCGCAGGCGAAGGGTCTCTCCTGCGTGATCGAAGCGACGCGGCAGAACGGCGTCACGTTCTCGTGCGTCTGCTCGTCCCCGCTCTCCCGGGCCTGCGACACGGCGCGCTACATCGCCGACTCGCTCGCCCTCCCCGAACCGACCGTCCTCGACAGCCTGATCGAGCGGGACTACGGTTCCCTCTCCGGCCTCACCCTCGCGGAGCGCAAGCAGCTCTTCCCGGGCGGCGAACGGCAGGCGGGCAACGTCGAGAGCGTCCCCGCGGCGGCGGCCCGGATGCTCGGCGCGATCGACGACATGCTCGAGGTCTCCGGAAAGAAGACGGTCATCGGCGTCACGCACGGCGGCCTCATCAACGCGGGATTCTCCCGCCTCACCTCCGGCGAGATCGGCACGGGCCGCACCCTCACCGTCAACTGCTCGATCAGCTGCGTCGCCGCGGGCATCGGCGAACCCATCCCGCTCGCGTACAACCTCCAGGGCGAAGGCGCGGCGCTCTACATCACGAAGCTGCTCATCCACGGCGCGGAAATCTGAACCCGTCAGCCGGACCAAACAACGGTCCGGCTGTCTTTTTGTCATCCCACGCATGCTTATGGAAAAATATTTCAGAATTTTTGTCTGAAATACTTGACATTTCGTCCTGAATGTGGTATCCTGTTGCCATCCAAGGAAAACGGAGGCATCCCAATCATGAAACAGAATTTCTGGTGGCTCGCCGGCGCTCTCAGCGGCATCGCGATCGTTCTGATCGTCTTTCTCATCAAACGGGTCACCCGCGGCAAGGACAAAGACTTCGACGAGCGGCAGACGGCGGCGCGCGGCAAGGCGTTCCAATATGCGTTCTTCACGACCGCGCTCGGCGAACTCTTCTATGTCTGCCTCGAAGCGGGCGGCATCGTCTTCGCGGACACCTCGATCGGTCCCCTGCTCCCCGTCATACTCGGTCTCGCGGTCTTTGCGGTGACCGCCGTCGCGAACGACGCATATCTCTCCCTCCGGGAAAGTCCGCGATCCGCGTTTCTCTTCCCGCTGATCATTCTGGTGATCAACCTCCTCGCCGGCATCCCGAAGCTCCTCAACGGCGAGGTCTTCGTCGACGGCATCCTGACCTTCGGCGGACTCAGTCTCGTTATGGCCGCGCTCTTTGCGGTCCTTCTCGCGGCGGTCGTCATACACTGGTTCCGGGGACGCCGCGGCGAAGGAGCGGAAGGAGAAGAGGACGGAGGAGATTCGGAATGAAGAACCTGCGTCTGAAATCCGCGCGCGCGGCGAAGGACCTCTCGCAGGAGGCGCTCGCACAGCTGGTCGGCGTGTCCCGGCAGACGATCAACGCGATCGAAAAGGGGGACTACAACCCGACGATCAAGCTCTGTATCGCGATCTGCCGCGTCCTCGGCAAAACCCTCGACGAGCTCTTCTGGGAGGACGGGGACCCGGCATGACCCTCCCCCGCCGACGAAAGGATCTGATGATATGAAAAACTGGCGCTCGATCCGCCTCTCCCTGCTCTTTTGGCTGTCCGCCGTCTTCGCCGTGCTGTTTGTCGCGGGGCTTTTCACCGCGATCTTCACGGACGCGGAGATCGTGACATGCGCCGTCCCGCCCTACCTCGGCTTCTGCTTCACCTACCCGCTCTGGCGGCGCAACCGCAAACAGGCCGCCCGCGGCGCCGGGAAATAAGCCCTTGCAAAAACTCCTTCTCTATGCTATAATCAGGTCGGAAACCTGATCCGCATCGGAAGGAGTTTTTCTCATGAAACTGAATTTCGGCGAAAACTGTGTGCGCAGCCAGCCCGATCCCTTCATCTTCGAAGACGGCGGCCGCTTCTACCTCTATGTCACGGCGGGCGGCGGCGTCGAAGCCTATTCCGCGGACACCCCGCTCGGGCTGTGGAACTTTGAAGGCGTCGTCGCGTCGGTCCCGGACGGTCACGCCTACTGGGCGCCGTGCATCATCAAGATCGGAGATACCTACTGGCTCTACTTCTCCTGCGACACACCCGGGACGTTCGAAAACCTGCACGTCATGCAGGCGAAGGCCCCGCTCGGCCCGTTCGGCTCGCCCGTCCGTCTGTTCGACCGCTTTTCCATCGACGCGCACGTCGTCGAGACGCCCGCTGGGCTCTTCCTCTGGTATGCGGAGGACAACCGGCAGGCGGAAAACGGACGCATCGGCACGCGCGTATACGTCGACCGCCTGCTCGATCCCGTCACCCCGGCGCGCTGCCCGAAGGAAGCCGTGATCCCGACCTTCGACGAGGAGATCTTCCGGAGAAACCGCTTCGGCGACGGCCGCGACTGGCACACGATCGAAGGCGCGTTCTGGTTCCGGGAGGGCGATTGGCAATACGTGATGTACTCCGGCGCGTGCTACGAGAACGACACCTATCACATCGGCTATGCAGCGGCGAAATCGCGGGAGGACGATCTCACGAAGGTCGATTTCGTCAAGCACACGAAGGACGGCGCGTTCGATCCCGTGATGATCAAAAACGGCTTCGAGGAGGGCGTCGGGCATCACTCCGTCCTGAAATGGAGGGGCGAATACTACGCCGTCTATCACGGGCGCGACCTCCGGCCCGGGAATGACGCAGAGACCGCCGAACGCAGGACCGCGCGGATCTGCCGCCTCTGCGTGAAGGACGGGATCATCACGGCGGAGCGGTACGAGGATCATCTTTGAATCAAAGGGCATACAAAAAACCGGCATCGCGGAAATGCCGGTTTTCGTTTTGGAGGATATTATCAGCCGTTCTTTTCGTAAGCATTGATGATGCGCTCGAGGGCCTTGTCGATGACCTTCTGGTTTCTCTGCAGCGTCGAGGCGACTTCGGTGGAACCGGACGCGAGAAGATCCCGGACAAAGTGGACGTACACCTGGTCGTACATGTGGGAGTAGCCGAGGTCGAAGACGCGGTTCTCCATGACCAGATCCATCATCCGTGTGGAATCGGCGTCCCGGGAGGATTTTGACTTGGCGGTGATCTCAAAGAGCGCTTCGCGGACGTTGCGCCAGGATTCCGACGCGATCCCTTCGAGCAGGATGCCCGTGCGCTCCGGATTCTCCACGGATGCCGGGACTGCGACCATGCACGCCGCACCGTTGACGAAGCTCATGTACTGGCTCTGCGCCGCGTC
>JAFYBI010000145.1 GCA_017540285.1 Clostridia bacterium
CCACGCGAACTTGTTCGCGAGGCGGACAGGCGGACAAGAGGACCCTCGGGTCGGGCCCTCTTGCCCATCACCCGGCCCCCAAGGCCTTTCCCGCCTTGGGAATCCACCCTGCCTCGGGTACAACCTCCCTTTTCAATGGGAAGCGTTGTTAAATGAGGCATAAGGCGGTGTCATAGCGGGATTACAGGGAAATTCACCAATTCAGTCAGCCGAAATCGCTTGCGATACGCTCAACGCCGGGTTGAAAAGCCTTCCGTGTCCGGTCTTACGACTGCGTCGTGGCAATGGGTGCTGTGCGAAACGTCAGGGCTGGCCGAACACTTTTCCGCTGTACCCCTTGCCTCGGCGAAGCTGAAAGGTCTGACACGCACCGCTGCATTCTCGGCGTTGAGCGGATCGCAAGCGATTTCGGCTTCCTAACTTGGTGAATTTCCCTGTAATCCTGAAAGGAAGAGGCGTTATGCCCCATTGAACAACGCTTCCCATCAAAAAGGGAGGTTGAACCCGAGGCAGGGGTGGATTCCCAAGGCGAGGAACTGCGCCTTGGGCGGCGGTGATCCCCAAGAGGCTGGCCGCGGAAGCCTCTTGGGTCCCGTCCGGAAGGACAAAAAAACAATCGACTTGGTCGATATACAATCCGCAAGCGTCAGCGCGCCAGCGAAAGAACCGCCAGCGGGCACGCCGTTTGCCGAACCTTCGCAAACATTCCGAACGTTTCGCCGGTCGTCATGCCGGCTTTGTATGACAGAAAGGAGCGCACCGCCATGTCCATCCTCATCAAACCCATCTCCGCACTCGAAAAGTGCTTCATGGACGAGTCCATCGACAGCAAACGGGCCGTATGCCGCGGAGAAGCCCTGCTCGGGGAGGAATTCTCCTTCGAGGTCGCCTATACCTCCGACGATCCCGCGGATCATCCGAAGCGCACGGCACACCTCGCCGTCGTCTCCCCGCTGCGGGAGAGCATCACGGTGCGCACGGTCGAGCAGGTCCCCGTGCGGATGCCGTGCTACGCGTGGGCCGACGACAACTACCTGCGCAAGACGCCCGGCCTCTATCCGGACCTCCTCGTCCCGCTCGACCCGAAGGACGACGTCTGGGTCACCTTCGGCGAGCTGAAGGCCCTGTGGGTCACGGTCCGCGTCCCGGAAGGCTGCACCCCCGGCGACTACCCGATCTCCGTCCGGCTGGAATGCGGCGAGCAGACGGCGTCGGCGGAATTCACGCTGCACGTCATCGGCGCGGCGCTCCCGAAGCAGAAGATGATCGTCACGGAGTGGTTCCACGCCGACTGCATCGCCAACTACTACGGCCTCGACACCTTCTCCTGCCGCCACTGGGCGTACATCGCGAAGTTCATGCGCACGGCGGTCCAGAACGGCATCAACGCCATCCTCATGCCCGTCTTCACCCCGCCGCTCGACACCGCGGTAGGCGGTGAACGCCGGACCACCCAGCTCGTCGACGTCACCAAGACCGCTGACGGGTGGGAATTCGGGTTCGACCGCGTGGAGCACTGGGTCGAGATCGCGAAATGCGCGGGCGTCGAGTACTACGAGATCTCGCACTTCTATACGCAGTGGGGCGCGGGTCATGCCCCGAAGGTCATGGCCTGGGTCGACGGGGAGTACCGCCGCGTCTTCGGCTGGGAAACCGACGCCGCCTCGTCGGAGTACCGCGATTTCCTGCGCGCCTTCATCCCGGAATTCCTCGCGAAGATGAAGGAGCTCGGCGTCGCGGACCGCTGCCTCTTCCACGTGTCGGACGAGCCGCACCTCGACCACCTCGCGTCCTACAAGGCGGCCCGGGAACAGATCGCGGACCTGCTCGAGGGCTACCGCATCATGGACGCGCTCTCGTCGTTCGAGCTGTATCAGACGGGCGCGTGCACGCATCCGATCCCGTCGAACAACCACATCGAGCCCTTCCTCGAGGCGGGGGTCGAGGACCTCTGGACGTACTACTGCTGCGGGCAGGGCAACGAGGTCTCGAACCGCTTCCTCGCCATGCCCATGGCCCGGACGCGCGTCATCGGCACGCAGTTCTGGAAATATAAGATCGCGGGGTTCCTGCAGTGGGGCTACAACTTCTACAGCTCGCAGTACTCCGTGCGTCCGATCGACCCGTATCAGATCACGGACGGCGAATACTTCTTCCCGGCGGGTGACGGGTTCGCGGTGTATCCCGGCCCGATGGGCGAGCCGTACGAGACGCTGCACATGAAGGCGTTCACGATGGCGCTGACCGACCGCCGCGCGATGGATCTGGCCGAGGAGATGTGCGGCCGCGAAGCGGTGCTCGCCGTGCTCGAATCCGAAGGCGAGGTCACGTTCTCGAAGTACCCGCATTCCGCCGAATGGCTCGAAGGGGTCCGCGCGGGCGTGAACCGGCTGATCGAAGAAACGGTCGCCGGGAAATAAAGAGCGCGGAAAACGAAGCGCAGCCGGATAAAAAACCGGAGGAGGGAAACGTATGGCAAAGCACTATTGGGAAAAAACATACCACTTCACGTCGCATTACGACGTCCCGTTTCGGTATGTCTGCGGTCACTGCGGCAGGGAGGTTTCCGGCGTCAGGAAGGTCGAGAGGAACTACGATTACTGCAAAACGGCCCCCTTCGACCGGGGAGCTTCCGATCAGGGAAGAAACAACCCGAAACTTGCCCTGACGGAGGTGGAGGAGAAGCAGGGAGACGCAAAAGCGGAGGCGCTTTTGAAGAAGGAGCTTGCCTTCTACAAAACAGAGGTGGGAAAAGGGCGCTATGACGTGTTTCTGAAGCAGCACTCGAAATGCCCGTTTTGTCAGAACGTGCAGAGGTGGGCCTATCCGCTGAAGAAATGCTGGATCGAGATCCTCTTCGGTGCGGCCGCGACGCCGCTCGGGGCGTATTTTCTGTACCGGATCATCGCCGGCTTTCGGGGGACCGCCGCACTCGACGATACCACCTTCCCGTTGCTGGTCATCGGCGGCGCGATGTTTCTGGTGCTCGGTCCCTCGGCTCTGGTGACGGGCATCCTGGAGCTGCGAAAGCGGAACGCCATGAAGGATCAGCCGGATCAGGTGCCCGAGGTCCGCTTTCCCGGCTGAGCCGCAGGCCGTACAGTTTAGAAGGGAAAAAGTATTAAAAAACAAGGAGTTCATCATGGACATCACGAAATTCTACGCCGATCCGAACGAGCAGCCGCTGGACCGCATCAAGCCGGACGGCGGGTTCACGGGCATCTTCCGCACGATCGCGTGCGTGGGCGATTCGCTCTCCTCCGGGGAATTCGAATCGACCTCCCCGGACGGCGGCAAGGGCTATCACGATCTGTTTGAGTATTCCTGGGGCCAGTACATCGCGCGGGCGGCGGGCACGAAGGTCTACAACTTCTCCCGCGGCGGGATGACGGCGAAGGAATATCTCGCGGGCTGGGGCGAGCAGAACGGCGTCTGGGATCCGGACAAGGCCGCGCAGGCCTACATCTTTGCGCTCGGCGTGAACGATCTTTTCGGGCTGCGGCAGGAGCTGGGCTCGGCGGACGACATCGACCTTGAGAATGGTGAAAACAACAAGCCGACCTTTGCCGGGATGTACGGGCAGATCATTCAGAAGTACAAGGCGATCCAGCCGAAGGCCCGGTTCTTCCTCATCACCATGCCGCGCGAATCGGCGAATCCGGATGCCGACCCCGGCGACCGCATCCGCCGCGATCACGCGAAGCTTCTGCACGACATCGCCGCGAAGCTCGAATACACCTACGTCATCGACCTGTTCCGCGACGGGCCGGTGTACGACGCGCAGTTCAAGTACCATTTCTTCCTCGGCGGGCACATGAACCCGGCCGGGTATCTCCTCACGGCGCAGATGGTGATGACCTACATCGACTGGATCATTCGGAACGATCCCGAGGACTTCGCGCAGGTCGGGTTCGTCGGGACGCCGTGGCACAACGCCGAGCGCAAATGGTAACCGCCGGGCAGTGCCCGGGGACAGGAGACGAACTCGCCTTGGCGCGAAGTGTTTCCGTTGATTTCGGCAAGCGCGCCTGCGGCAAGTTCGTTCACCAAGTCAGGGAAGCGGCATCGTTTGAGGCGGCCGGGCGAACCCCCGCGGAGCGGTAATTTTCCCATTCCCTTCGGAAATCGCTAAAATTCGCGATGACAGGCCCGCGGACTTGTGCTATAATGGAAGTGTCAAAGAATCATCCCGTATTTCGTATAAGGAGAACAGCTATGGAAACCAAATTCTGTGAAAACTGCGGCGCGAAGATGCCCGTCGAAAGCAAGTTCTGCACCGAATGCGGCACGCCCTTCCCGAAGCGCGAGGAGAAAAAGGAAACGCCCGCGCCCGCGGAACAGCCGATCGAACAGCCGGTTGAACAGCCGGTTGAACAACCGGTCGAGCAGCCGGTCGAGGTGCCGCCGCAGCCGCCGATCGAAGAACCGGCGCCCGCTCCGTACGAAGCGCCGATCGAGATCCCGCGCCGCGATCCGGAGCCCCCGACCCCGCCGCCGGCCGTTCCGGTGAATCCGGCTCCCGTGCAGCAGGCGTACAGCCAGCCCGCGCAGCCTGCCCAGCCGGTGAATCCGCAGCCCGCGCAGGCCCGTCCGGCTCAGCCGGTGAATCCGACGCCCGCGCCCATGTACACGGCGCCCGCGTACAATCCGCCGTACGATCCGGAGATCACCAAGGAGACGGTGAAGGGCACGAAATACGAGCCCATCAGCCCACTCGGGTGGGTGGGGATCTTCCTGTTGGTGGGGATCCCGCTCGTGGGTCCGCTGCTCGTCATCATTTGGGCGTGCTGCGGCTGCCGCAAGCAGAACAAGCGTACCTACGCCCGCGGCATCCTGATCACGTGGCTCATCGGTCTGGTCATTGCCGCGCTGCTCGGTCTGGCGCTGAGGAGCAAGATCATCAATTTCGCGAAGGATTACGCGTCGGAAAACGGCATCCAGTACAGTGAAGGCACGGTGGTGGAGGATGTGCTGAACAGCTTCATGAACCAGTTCGGCTACGAAATCGCGAAATAAACGGGCGGAGCCGCGGGGAGCGGGCGGTGCCCGGAGACAAGAGACGGGCGCACTTCGCACGCCCGTTCACCAACCGGGCGGTGCCCGGAGAGCGGGGAGCCCCCGCGGGCAAAAGACGAGCTCGCTGGCGCAAGCTCGTTCACCAATATTGAATTGTGCGTACCTGAACAAGGTCCGCCTTTTCTTTTGCTGGCGCGCTGACGCTTCTTTC
>JAFYBI010000146.1 GCA_017540285.1 Clostridia bacterium
CTTTGACGAGATCTACAGCACCGGCTACCTCCCCCACACCTTCAAGGAATTCCTCGGGACCGACCCCATCGAGCCCGCAAGCGTGACCATCGGCGTCGATTCGCCCACGGTGAGCGTCGATACGCTCACGGCGCAGACCCTCACGGCAAACTACGTCGTGTCCGACGTGTTCTGCGACATCACCGATCCGGACGGCAAGGTCCTCCTGCACTACGTCAAGCGCCTGGGCAATCACTTCTCCCGCTCGGCAAAGATGGCGGACTGCATCCCGGCGGGCGTCGCAAAGACCTACCAGACCGCGGGCGTCAATACCGTCACGATCACCTGCCAGCTCGGCACCGGGGAGCTCGTCACGGTCTACACCGGCACCCTCGCATAGCTTCTATTTGAACATGAAAAAAGACGCCGAAAGCGTCTTTTTTCTTTCATACTTTTTCACTCTTCCCTTTTCTCGCGCGAAGGCAGAGCCCTTACGCCAGCGGGTATCTCGCCTCTCCGAACAGGGTATGATAGAGGAGGTAGATCGCGTCCGCGGAATCGACCTTCGCGTCCGAATTGAAGTCCACGGGCTGATTGACGGGATAACGGGCTTCCCCGAAGAGCGTGTTGTAGAGCAGGTAGATCGCGTCCGCGGAATCCACCGCCCCGTCCTCGTTCAGATCGCCGAGGAGGTACTGGAGGGTCGATTCCAGCGTCACGTTGATCTGCAGCGCCTCGGTGCCGACGGTGATCTCCTGCGCGCTTGCGGCGTGGTCCTTCTTCGTGACCGACAGGGTGTAGTTGCCCGCCGCCACGGAGCCGAAGAAATAGTCCGCCTTCCTGCCGTAGATCACGGCTTCGTACGCCGCTTCCGGCATCCCCGAGGGGTACAGCCGCACCGTGACCGCTTCGTTCGCGCTGCCCGCGCTCGTCACCGTGCCGAAGACCGGCGCGCCCGCGTTCGGGTCGAGCGCCGCCGGGAAGGTGTACCAGACCTCCACGCGGCTTGCGATGGCGGAGACCTCGTCCCAGCCAGCGGCGGTCTTCTTCACTTCCGCGCCGTTGATCGCGGCGGTCGCCTTCGTGCTGAACGTGCAGAGCTTGACCTCTCCGAGCTTCGCGCTCTCGATGCGGATGCGCACCCGGTAAACCTCGCCCTCGAGAAAGGTCTCGTCCGCGGTCATTTCCGTCCCGTCGGAGCGGTACCACTCGATCCCGCTGCCGTCAAGGCCCCAGTTTTCCTTGGGCTGATAAAGGGTCTCGCCGAGGGTCATCGTCAGATCCGGCGTGCGGCCCGCCACCGGCGCGTCGAGCCCGATCGCGATCTCGCTCACCGTCACCGGCTGATAGGGAAAGAGGTACTGCATCCTGTGATGCCACATCCCGTTCGACGTCTCCGCGATGACCGTCGCCTCATTCCCGTTCACCGTACCGGTCGAAAGGGCGTTCCCGTCATTGTCGCGCCAGAACTGGTATTGTTCGGTATCGGTCACGTCCAGGACGAGTACGACCCAGTAGTTCCTGCCTGCCGTGAAGGTATCGGTCTCAAGGACGATGTTCCAGTCCTCGTCGTACCAGATCACGCCGTTCTGCCGGTAGATCGCGTCCGTCGTGTAGTCCCGCTTTACGTCCTCATTCAGGCGGTAGCCGGTCCCGAGAGACGTGGCAACGTAATGCGGGTGCTCCCCGGGCGCGGGCGGCGTGATATTGATCACGTCGATCCTCTTGATCAGGCTTTCGCTCAGCATCCCGAAATTCATTTCGACCTCGATCACCTCGTCTGGATCCTGATCGTACGCCTTTCTCTCGTTCGCGAACATCCCGTTGACGAGGGCGGTCACGTCCGGCACGATGGAGGATCCGTCGTCATAGACCGGGAAGCTGTACCCGCCCGCGGTCTTCACCCAGCAGGTAAACTTGTAGTACCTGCCGGCGACGAACTTCTGCCCGGCGGTCATTTCCGTGAAGTTCGCCCCGTCGGTCGATTCCAGCCACGCCCGGTACCCGGCGGGTTTCGAGGCGCTCCCCATCACGGAGAAGGCGGGGTCGCTTTCCGTCACGCTGTAGGAGATCGCGGCGTTTTCCTTCGGCGCGGTCACGTTCATTTCGATCTGCCCGACCGTCGCGGGGCAAGCGCCGAAGTCACAGGAGATCTCCAGGAATTCCTTCGCGCTCATCCCCTGCGGAGCGGAGGCGGTGACGGACTTCCCGTTGACGACGGCGGTCACGCCGGAGGCGAATTCCGCGGAATACGCCCTCTTCGTTTGCAGGCGGATGACCATGCGGTAGCTCGCACCCGCTTCAAAGCTCCCGTCCGTGACGTATTCCCCGTTTTTGTACCACTGAGGATAGTTGAGGGAGATCTCGCAGCCGGAGGTAGCAAGCCCGATGAAATTCGCATAGACCTCGACCCCCGAGCGCGGCTCGTTGACCGAAAGCTCGACGGAGGCGATGCGCCAGACGACGCGCACGACCTTCCCGGACTCCGTATATCCCTGCGAATACCCGGAGGTCGGGTTGAACCACGATTCGTCGGAAAGCGGCGTATAGAGGCTTTCGTCCAGAAAGTCGGAAAGCGGGGTCGAAGAGGACGGCAGGAGGATGCCGTAAAAGGTCCCGCCCGCGAGATCCGCCACGGCGCCTTCCATGAATTCGAGCCCGTAGGCCTTGTCGATGGTCTCGATCGCGTTATCCGTGCGGAAAGTGCCTCCCCGGATTCGCGTGGTCCCGCCCGCGACCGTAACAGCGCTGTGGGAGCGGGCGAAGAAGAGAGGCGCAAGGGCGTTCTCGGCGAGAAGTTCGCCTCCGTTGATCTCAAGCGTGCCGGATTCCTGCCGGATCGCCTTGCCGTACACGGCGGTGTTGTAGGAGCCGATAAGGGTCCC
>JAFYBI010000147.1 GCA_017540285.1 Clostridia bacterium
GATGACAAACGCCAGAACAAATGCTGGGAGCTCCCCATGTCCAAGCGCGACAGCGAATCCGACGAGGATTTCGCCCGCATGAAGGAGGGAGAGGCCTTCGTCAAGGGGCGGCTCGCGGAGTTCGTCACGATCACCGCGCGCGACGGCCTGAAGCTCACGGCCCGCGTGTTCGAGCACCCCGAGGCCCGCGGCATGTTCGTCATGGTGCACGGCTACCGCTCCTCCTCCCTCGGCGATTTCAGCGGCGCGGTCAAGCCGGTCTACGACATGGGGTATTCCCTCTTCCTGATCGACCAGCGCGGCCATGGCCGGAGCGAGGGCAAAAACGTCTGCTTCGGCGCCTTCGAGCGGTATGACGTCGTCGACTGGGCGAACTACATCAAGCAGCGCTGGCCCGGCCTCCCGGTCGTGATGGACGGCGTTTCGATGGGCTCGGGCACCGTCATGCTGGGCTGCGGCGTCGGCTATCCCGACAACGTGAAGGCGATCATCGCGGACTGCGGCTACACCACGCCGGGCGCGATCTGCCGCTCCGTACTGCATAAGCACATGCACCTGCCGACCTTCCCGATCTACTACGGCGGACGGCTCTGGACGAAACTGCTCGCGAAGTACGACCTCGACAAGATCTCCGCGACCGACGCCCTCAAAAAGCTCTCGGACAAGTCCCTCTATCCGCATCCGATCCCGATCCTGATCGCGCACGGCCACAAGGACGGCTTCGTGCCCTATGCCATGAGCGAGGAGAACATCAAGTCCCTCGAGGACAAGGACGGGAACCTCCTGCCCTTCGCCGAGTTCTTCACGAGCGAGGAGGCGGACCACGGCATGTCCTTCCTGAAGGATTACGACGGCTACATGGCGGCGATCGGGCGCCTCTTCGACAAGGCGGGCCTGCCGCACGACAAGGTCGAGGAGCCCGCGTTCGTCCCGGAGACGCCGGTCAGCGAGCTGACGCGGGACGACGCGGACACCGGAATGATCTATACGATCAACTGAGCAGACGTGCAGAAAGGACCGATCATGCGCTGGCACATCCATGAAACCGAAAACGCCGTCGTCTGGGACGTGAAGCCGGGCGAATGCCACACGGACGACATCGAAATGGCCGGATACGGCTGCGCCTTCGTCGTGAAATACGGCACGGACGAGAGCGGCTTCACCCTCGGGCATCACCCCGTCTTCCCCTCCCTCCGGCTCCGCCCGAACAACACCCACGCCACCTATCAGATGGACATCCCCGCGGAAAAGTGGCCGCGTCCGGCCGTTCTGAACAGGGACAGCCGTCAGGGCGCGGTACCGGTGGAGGAAGTCCTCACCCGCGTCAAGCTCAACGGCACCCTCGAGCTCACGACGGAATCGAAGGACGGCGCGCTCCGGATCCGCCGGATCTGTTTCCCCTCGGTCGAATACCGCGCGGCGTACGAGCTGCTGACCGTGACGAACGCGGGCGCGGAACCCGTGGAGCTCGCGGCGACCGCGCTGGACGGCGAGGTCGACCAGACCATGGGCCCGATGGGGATCAACATCTGCGAGATCAGGACCGATCTCGGCTCCCACCTCGGTCCGCTCGCCCCCGGCGCGTCGTTCACCGCGTGGATCGCCGTCACCGGACGCCTCGCGAACGAAGAGGCCCTCTTCGACGATCCCGAGGCCGAGCTGCGCCGCCGGTATGAGAACATCGACCGGCTGACCGCGCCCCTGACGCTTGAGACCGGGAACCGCGCGCTCGACTTGATGTTCCGCTTCGCGAAGCTGCGGGCGGGCGAATCCGTGTTCGACACGAAATACGGCCTGATCCATTCCCCGGGCGGCTATTCCTATTACGCCGCGACATGGTGCAACGACCAGGTCGAATACGCGGGGCCGTACTTCGCCTACACCGGCGACCGGGACCTCATCGAAGCGAGCCTCAACGCCTACCGGATGTACATGCCCTTCATGTCCGACCGCTACGAGCCGATCCCCTCCTCCGTCATCGCGGAGGGCATCGATTACTGGAACGGCGCGGGGGACCGGGGAGACGCCGCCATGTACCTCTACGGCGCGTCCCGCTTTGCCCTCACCGTCGGGGACCGCGCCGTCGCCGAGGAGCTCTGGCCCGCGATCCGCTGGTGCGCCGAATACTGCGAGCGCAAAAAGAACGCGGCGGGCGTCATCGCCTCGGACCGCGACGAGCTCGAAGGGCGCTTCCCCTCCGGCGACGCCAACCTCTGCACCTCGACGCTCTGCTGCGCCGGTCTCTTCGCCGCCGCTTCCCTTGCCGAGGTTCTCGGAGAGGACGGCGGGATCTACCGCGAACGGGCCGCCGCGCTTCGGGACGCGATCGAGCGCTTCTTCGGCAGCACGATCCACGGCTTCTCCGCCTACCGGTACTACGAGGGCTGCGAGGTGCTGCGCTCCTGGATCTCGATGCCGCTCTGCGTCGGGATCTACGACCGCGCGGAGGCCACCGTCGGCGCCCTGACCTCGGACTATCTCATGCGTCCCGACGGATTTCTCACCGCCGAGGGCTCGGAGACCGTCTGGGACCGCTCGACGCTCTACACCCTGCGCGGGATCTTCGCCTCCGGGTACACCGACCGCGCGTGGGAGCTGCTCGACCGCTACGTGAACAACCGCCTGCTCGGCGAGCGCGTCCCCTACGCCGTCGAAGCCTATCCCGAGGGCGGACGCCGCCACCTCTCCGGCGAGAGCGCGCTCTTCTGCAAGGTCATCCTCGAAGGCCTCATCGACATGACGCCGACGGGGATCGCCTCCTGCACCGTCAAGCCGAGCCTCCCCGCGGGACTGGATCACCTCACCCTCGGGAACATCCGCGCGTTCGGAGCCGTCTTCGGCGTCGAAGTCAGACGGGACGGCTGGCGTGTCCTGCGCTCCGACGGGACGCTCCTCGGCGAAGGCCTGCTCGGGGAAGCCGCCGAGATCCGGTTCTGAGCGGCGCGAACCCCACCATCTTTCCGGCAACGCCGGGTTTCAGGGAGATATTCATGGACATCAGAGTCATGACCTTCAACATCCAGCACGGTCACGTGCATCTATCGAATCCGGGCCGGATCGACCTCTCCGTCATGGCGGACGTCATCCGGGACGCGGACGCCGACATCATCGGCATGAACGAGGTCCGCGGACGGGGCGCGCATCCCGACTACACCGCGCAGACCGAGGCCATGGCCGCCATGCTCGGCTATCACGGCTTCTTCGGCCGCTCGTTCTATGTCGGCGGGTGGAATCCCTACGGCAACGCCGTCCTCTCCCGCTGGCCGATCGTCGAGGCGAAGGTCTTCCGGATCCCCGATCCCGCCGCCAAGGCCGACGCGCCGCGCTTCGAGCCCCGCTCGATCCTGCGCGCGGTGATCGATCTTCCGGACGGCGGACGCTTTGCCGTGTACGCGTCGCACTTCGGCCTCTCGCACGTCGAAGCCGAGCACGCCGCCTCCCTCGCCGCCGCGCTGACAGCGGAGGAGTCCCTTCCCTTCGCGCTGATGGGCGACTTCAACGTGACGCCGGACGATCCGGTCCTCGCCCCCCTCGACGCCTCTCTCAACGAGACGCATTCCCTCCTCACCTCCCGCGGCGAGCTGAGCCATCCGTCCCACGCCCCCGCCGATCTGATCGACTACATCTATACGTCAAAGGCCGTGACGGTGAAGGACGTGCACGTGCACGCGGTCGTCGCGAGCGACCATTGCCCCGTCGTCGCCGATCTCTCCTTCTGAATGCCGAATCCGCCCCCGTATCCTCGCCGGAAGGGGCGGATTTTCGCATTCATGAACGACGAATTGCGAAAGTTTGAAAAAACAACCGTCGTTTTCCCGGTTTTCCTCCCGGTTCTCCGTTTCCCGCGCGCAGTTATGCACAGCCTGTGGAAAAGTCCTGTGGAAACAGGGGTTTCCGGGCGTCCGCCGTCGCGCGGGATGGAAAACGCACCCATTCGCATGCGCGGAGGTTTGTATGAAATATCAACCTGCCACCCCAACAGACGCCCGCCGGGCCGCGGAGACGTACAACCGCCTCCGTCCGGATGACTGCCTCCTCCCGATCGGGGAAGCGGAAGCGGCCGCGCTCTTTCTGCCGGGGCATCCCCTGCCAGATCCCGGCATTTTCGCGGTAAAATCGGCCGTTTTCGCGCATAACGGTGCCGTCGACGCCGGATTTGCCGCCGGAAACACGGTCCCGGGCTCGGAAACCGCCTATCTGACGGTCCTCTTCGCCCCGGACGACGGCACGCGCCGCGCGCTCCTTTCCGAACTCATCGCGGCGATGCGCGCAGAAAATCCCGCATGGAAGCGGCTCCGCTGGGTATTTTATAATCCCTGCCTCCTCCGCTGGCGTCTGCCCGGACCGGGTCGTTTCGAGCACCCCGGACTGCCCGGCGTACCGGAGGATTCCCCCCTTCACGCCTTCCTCCTCGCCGAAGGATGGCGGGATTTCGCCCGCATGAACGTCTATCTGCGTCCCCTCGCGGACTTCCGGATCCCGGACGGCATCCGGGAAAAGA
>JAFYBI010000148.1 GCA_017540285.1 Clostridia bacterium
GTCGCCTTCGAGAACGGAACTGACGAGCATCGATGCCGTCTCCTCATTGCCAACGCAGAAGGGGACCCGCTCCCACATGCCGTCCTCTCCGAGGCGGACCTGCGGCTCGTTCGAGATGATCCAGCCTCCCTGGTACCGGTATTTCGCGTTCGAATAGCCGAACCACGAGAAGGGCAGGCATCGTTCGACGCCGTCCATCGAGAGGATCTCGCCGCGGATTTCCTCCGTGAGCGGCAGCGGGTCCGGGACATTCTCGTCGATTTCGGAGAGGGAGGACACGACACAGTCCGCGGCAGGCTCCGCGCCGATATGAAAGAGAGCCGCGCTCATCGAGGAACGGTAAACAAGGAGCAACAGCAGCACCGCGCCGAGGATCGTCGGAATGAGGGCGGACACGGCCACGTTCAATATCTCCTGCCGCAGTTCGCGGATCGATTGCAGCAGCGCGAACGAGGCGACGCGGTCCCGCATCTTCGAAAGGAACCGGGAGGACGCGCGCACGAAGGGCATCTTGCTGCGGAACGAGCCGGAGATCAGGGGGAACGGCGGCTCCTCGGCAAGGCGGGCGATCCCGAGATAGGTAAACAGAGTGGAGAGTGAGACGAACAGAACGGCGGCTCCTGCGAGCTTGCCCCACGGAACGGCGAAGCGGAATCCCACGCCCGTGAGCACCTCGTTGTACGTTTTGAGATAGATGCGCGAAAGGCAGGCCGAGAGGAGCACGACCGGCGGCGAAGCGGCAAAGGTGATGAGGAGGATCTGCCCCGCGGGGATGGCGCAGAGATCCCGCTTGTCCGCTCCCATGCTGCCGAGGATGCCGAGCTCCGGCGCGTGACTGCGGGTCCAGGCGATCATGAAGGCGGCGAGGACGAGCGCGGCGGCCGCGATGACGGGCAGCATCCAGAGAAGATGCGGGGCCGCGGTATACCGCCTCTGATTGTTGAGAAATTCGAGATTGAGGTACTCTTCGTACCGCGTGCGTAAGGAAGCGTGTTCATTGTCGATCTCCAGCCTTGCCTGAGCGTCCGTCTCGATGAAGGGGATCTTCCGCCAGAGACGGTGCAGGACATGCGCCGCGTAACGGTCGGAGACATGGCGGAAGGTGAGATAGAGATCGACCTTTTCGTGCGCTCCGGTCGCCTTGTCGATGCGGCGCGCGGTCTTCTCCGTGACGAATACATAGTCCGCGCCGATGTTCGAGACCGTGAAGATGCCGGAGAGCCGGAGCGGCTCATACGTCATGTCCGTGGCTTTGAAATACAGATCGTTGACTTCGCCTGCTTCGAGCCATCCCTCCTCGCGGTAGAGGGACAGCGGCACGGCGATCTCTCCCTCTCCGGGCGGCGAACCCCAGAGATACCGTACGCCGAGGATCGCGTCGATGCGCTCGTTTTCCACGGTGACCTTCCCGGGTGCCGTGGCATCGACCGAGGAGGCGAGCCGGGCATTGTGCGGGATCACCGTGACGGACGTGACGCCGCCGTCCTTCATGATCTCTTCCGACCAGTCGTTCGGCTGATCGTAGATCGCGGCGTGGTGCGTCCCCGCGGAAGCGATTTCGAGCGACTGGAGGTGATACGACTCGAAGAGCTCGAGCGCGGCCATCACGAGGGCGAGGAGAACGACCGAAACGGCGAATACCGCGAGATAGGTCCGCCTGCGCCGCCAGAGCTGCCGGGACGCATAGAAGAAGAGCCGCCGCGGAGTGTTGTTCTTTTTCATCCCGCGCCTCCTTCCGGTGTGTGCTTTTCCTGATGATACCACATCATCGCACAGATTTCAACCTCAATTTTGTCAGTCCGTCCCCTTCCGGAGGCCTTCGGTGATCGGCTCCTTGAGCACCGCGCGGGTGGGCGGGATCGTTCCGGCGGCTGCGGTCGCGGCGACGAGGAAGAGCACGGGGAGCGCGAGGATCGAGACGAGGATCATGAGCCCCGCTTCCATGAAAATCGTCATCCTTGTCTCAGCAACCACATCCGATGTGTAGGCAAAGGGATAGCGGTCCCGCAGCTGACTGAGCGTGGCCATTTGCAAGAGGATGAAGACGATCGCGCAGAGGAGGGCGAGCCCGAGGGTGAGGCCGATGGCGATGGCGGACGCCGGATAGCTTCCGATCCGCATTTCCCGGTAGATCGCGCCATCGTCCGCCCCGAGCTGCCGCTTGATCGCGATGTCGCGCCGCGCCTGAGCAGCCTTCATCTTTACGTGCGTGACGCTCATGACGGCGAAGGAGATATACAGGATCAGGCAGAAGAGCGCGACGAGCATCGTGGTCGCGCGGCGGATCGACTGCTCCGAGGAGTTTTTCGCGCCGACGTTGGTGATCTCATAGCGCATCAGGAGCGGATCGAAGGCGATCCCGTCGAGGAGGGCGGTCAAATCCGCGTCGGAGAGAGTGTGATCGTAATTGAGATACACCGTCCGGCATTCGTCCGCCGGGCAGATGCCGAGCTTGTCCGCGCCGCTGCGGGAGATGATGAAATAATCGGCGTAAGGCACGATCCCCTGTTTCGGCGTCAGCGCCGCCGTGACGGTCAGCTCCCGGACCTCGCCCTCGGGGGTGTTCACACCGCGCGTAGAGAGCATTTTCGGTGCGAAGGAGAACGAGGAACCGACGGGGAACTTCTCATAGTCCGCCTCTGTCTGTCCGATGTACAGAAGGGCGTCGTCCGACGAGAAGATCGAATCGGGATCCCCTTCGACCACGTTCCGGTAGAGATAGGGAAGAATGGCTTCGTCGGCGATCATGATCTTCGTGTCGTCCCATTTTTCATCGATCTGGATGCAGGGAGCGTCCATGAGAATCTTATAGTATTTGCCGCCGGTATCGAGATACGTCCATGTGCCGTTGTCGGTGCATGCGGTGAAGGTCCCGCAGAAGGTGATCCCGGGTGTGTTCCGCAGCCTGTCCACGACCTTCTCGGGGATGGCATACATCTTTTTGAATGCTTTGAGATGATCGTCATATGCAGAGGTCGACGCGATCCGCGTGTCCGTCGGGATGTTGCCGATCTCAGCCTCAAGGGATGTATCCCGTATCAGAAAGAGAACGGCGAGCGCGATGGCAAAGACGGCGACGACGACCGAGACGATCGCAGTGACGAGGATCTGCACGGCGTCCCCCTTGATCTGGCGCATCGTCTCGATCAGGGCGAGCCGCGCGACCTTGTTCTTGATCTTCGAGAGGACGAGGGAGGAGGTGCGCACAAAGGGCATCTCGCCGCGGTATGACCCGGTCATGAGAATATAGGGCTCCTCGAGCGTCATCCGCGCGATCCCGATGTAGGTGAAGACGCAGGAGAGGACGGCAAACCAGAGCGCGACCTTCGCAAAGCTGACCCACGGGAGGTAGAACACCAGCCCCGTCCCGAGCGTCGCCGCGTTGTAAGCCCTGATGTACAGATTTGTAATGAAGGAGGAGAAGAGGATCACGGGCGGTGAGGAGAGGAGCGCGATGAGAAGCACCTGTCCCGCCGCGATGGAGCAGAGATTGCGCCGCGTCGCGCCGATGGCCCCGAGGACGCCGAACTCCGGCGCGTTTGCCGCGGTCCAGTGGCTCATGAACGACGCGAGGATCA
>JAFYBI010000149.1 GCA_017540285.1 Clostridia bacterium
GAGATCTGGGAATCCCTCGGCGGCCGCGGATTCCTTGCGAACGCCGCATGGCCGGAATGGGACGAGGCGAAGACCGTCGACGACGAGATCGAGATCGCCGTCCAGATCTCGGGCAAGCTGAAGGGCACGATCCTCATCCCGAAGGACATTTCGAAGGACGACGCGATCGCGATGGCCAAGGCCGACGAAAAGATCGCCGGGCTGCTCGCGGGGAAGCAGATCGTCAAGGAGATCTACGTTCCCGGCAAGATCGTCAACATCGTCGCGAAATAAATCGCAAAATCCGCACGAATTTCCGGAAAAGACTTGACAAAAACTTCCGGTTCGTGTATAATAGCAAAGAGGTAAACGAGTTTGTTGCCTTTGCTGAAAGCGAAGGGAGGGATATAGAGTGGCAGAAGTCAGAGTGAAGGAAGGCGAATCTCTGGACAGCGCGCTGAAGCGTTTCAAGAGACAGTGCCAGCGTTCCGGCATCCAGGCTGAACTCCGCAAGAGAGAAGCGTACGAAAAGCCGAGCGTCAAGAGAAAGAAGAAGTCCGAAGCTGCGAGAAAGCGCAAGTACAAATAAGATCGGACACTTTCCCGTCTTACGAAAATCAGAAGAGAACCGAGTCCTCCGATCCGGTTCTCTTTTCGTTCGGAGGTCATCATGATCCTACTCATGCGTCACGGAGAGGACGACCCGGGCCGGCTCGGCGGATGGAGCAGCGCGGGGCTGACGGAGCGCGGCCGGGAGCAGGCGCGGGAAGCGGCTGAGCGTCTCGGGCGCGAATTCCCGGGGATCCGGCGGATCGTGTCGAGCGATCTTGTGAGAGCGCGGGAGACGGCGGAGATCGTCGCGGAGCGTCTCGGGCTGCCCGTCGAGCTCGATCCCGCATTCCGGGAGACGAACAACGGCGAGCTTGCCGGGATGCCCAAAGCGGAGGCGCAGTAGAAATACCCCGGCCTCCGGTTCGCCGCGCTCAGATTCGACGAATGCTACCCCGGCGGGGAGAGTCCGCGCATGTTCGCCGAGCGCGTCACGGCGGCGTGGACGGCTTTCAAGGCGGAAGCCGCCGCAGACACGCTCCTCGTCACCCACGCGGGTGTCATCAGCGTGATCCTCTGTGCGGAAAACGGCGTGGAATTCACGAACAAGGCGATGGCGTACTATACGGAGCACGCGGGATTCCGGGTCATCGAATAGCAAAGGGGCTGCCCGCGAAAATTGGTGTCAGCTATCTATGGAATCCGGTGTTCATTTGTGTAAACGATTGCAGATCGATACGGATGAGAAACTGCATGTCATTGTGTCATTCCGAGGCAGGGCCATGAGGCCCTGACGTGGGAATCCGTACTCCTTCATGAAACAAACAGCCATTCTCCATGACTTCTTCCCTCATAGAGGGGATGCGGATTGCCGCGGGCTTCGCCCTCGCAATGACACATGACAGGCGGTGCGCAGCCGTGATCCACAGCGCCGTCACACGGCCCTTATCCGGAACAGAAAAGGGGCTGCCGGCTTCTCCGTTGAAGGAGTCAAACCGGCAGCCCTTTTTTCGTTCAGTCTTTATAACAATAGCGCACATACCCGGTCCACCGGACGCTCACGCCGAGCTCCCGGCACAGCGACGCGAATCCGCTCTCGTCGTGGTCCGTGTCCCATCCGGCGACGGCCTCGCTGTCGATCCGGCGGAATCCCGCGAGGACCGTCTCTTCGTAAAGGTCCTCGAACGCCTCGGGAAACGCCTCCCTGAGCCGCTGTCTTGCCGTCTCCGGAAGGGCGTCGTAGGTGTCGCGCGAGACAAAGCCGCTGTAAGTGACAAAGACGCCGTCCGGGCGGAGAACGCGGTGGATCTCGCGAAGCGCGCGCCGGCGGTCTCCGATGCAGTTGGCGACGCCGCCCGCGTCCGAGACGACGGAGAAGGCGTTGTCAGGGAAGGGCAGGGCGGTGAAGTCGCACGCGGCGTACCAGAGATTCGGCGAGCAGACCTCCGCGTCGAGGAACCGCCGCCACTCCTCGACGACCGAGGGGCAGAGATCGGAGACGACGACGGAGGCGTTCGGATCGGCGCGCAGAATGAAGGGCATGAAGCCGCCGCCCGGTCCCGCGCCGATCTCCAGGATCAGCCCGCCGCGCATCGCGATCCGCCGCCCGATCGGAAGGAACGGATGCTCCCGCGCCTCCCGGGAAGCGCGCCAGTTCCTCGCGACCCAGCCCTCCCGTCTCAGCGCGTCGGCAAAGCCCTGCCGCTGCGGCGCTTCTGCCCGGGGAACGAAATAGTGGACGCCGCCGGCATACTCTCCGCCGATGTTCATGGCCGCGATGGGATCGGTGTCCTCGAGCAGCTCGTTGACCGTCATGCCGAAGAGGTGGGAGAGCTCGAGAAGCAGTTCCACGTCCGGGATCGCGGAGCCGCACTCCCATTTTGAGACCGCCTGCGCCGTCACGCCGAGCTTCTCCGCAAGCTCCGCCTGCGACAGCCCGATCCGGCGCCGCGCGATCGCAACTCTTTTGCCGAAATGCAGTTTGTGTATCATCGGAAATCCTCCGTTTGCGGTTTCTGCCGATAGGATAGCACGAAACCGGGCTCTTTGCAAGCGACGCGTAAGCGAGGAACGCGGCGATCCTACAACCGGCAGTTGATCCCGCGCAGGATGGCGGCAAAAAGAAAACCGCCGTTCAGACGGTTTTCGGGCAGCATCCGCATGCATGCCGTTCGCGCCTCACACGAGGGCGTATCTTCCTTCCATCGCGCGGCGCAGGGTGACTTCGTCCGCGTATTCGAGGTCGCCGCCGACGGGAACGCCGTTCGCGATGCGCGTGACCTTCACGCCGAGCGGGGCAATCAGCTTCGCCACGTACATCGCCGTCGCCTCGTCCTCGACCGTCGGATTGGTCGCGAGGATCACCTCGTCCACGGGATGCTCCGGATCGCCGAGCCGCGCGAGAAGCTCCTTGATCGTCAGCCGGTCCGGCGTCACGCCGCGCATCGGAGAGATCGTCCCGTGGAGCACGTGGTACACGCCGCCGTACTGCCGCGTCTTTTCGATCGCGAGGAGCGCGCGCGGATCCTCGACCACGCAGATCGTCTTGTGATCGCGGCTCTCGCTCTGGCAGATCGGGCAGATCTCGTCCGTCGTGATGTTCTGGCAGACGGCGCACTTGCGGATCTCCGTCTTGGCCGCGAGGATGGCGCGCGCGAATTCCGCCGCTTCCTCGTCCGTGAAGTTCAGGACGCAGAAGGCGTACCGCGCCGCCGATTTCTTGCCGACGCCGTCGAGCCTGCGGAACATGTCCGTCAGCCGCTCGAGGGGTTCCAGTACCTCCGCCATCAGAAGAGCCCCGGAACGCCGGGCATGTTGAGCCCACCGGTGAGCCTGCCCATTTCGTCGCTGTTCGCCGCGTTGACCTTCTTGATCGCCTCGTTGACGCCCGCGGTCAGGATGTCGGCGAGGGTCTCGATGTCGTCGGGATCCACGATCTCCGGCTGGATGTCGATGGAGAGGATCTCGAGCTTGCCGTTGATTCTGACGGTGACGGCGCCGCCGCCCGCCTTGATCTCGTATTCGCGCGCGTCAAGATCCTCCTGCAGGGCGGCCATATCCTCCTGCATTTTCTGCGCCTGCTTGATCATGGACTGCATATTCGGTGCGCCGCCGCCGACGCCCTTCGGGAGTTTTGCTTTCATGGTGATACCTCTGTATGTTGTTGGATTGATGGATCGGATGGTTGGATAGGCGGGGCGTCAGAAGTCGGCGAGCTCGTCGACGGGCGCTTTCTTTGCCCTGGGCTTCGCGCCGGGGACGATTTCCACCGCTGCGCCGACGTCGGTCAGACCGCACGCATAGAGCGCGGAGCGGATCGACGCGAGGTTCTGGGGCATCGAGAGGATCATGCGGCCCATCTCGTTTGCCGTGCGGATCAGGACCTGCTTCCGGTCCGGGGAGACAAGGCATTCGCAGTCGTCGAAATAGGACCGGAAGGAATCCGGGAGCTTTTCCGCAGCCTCGGTGACGTCGACCTCCTGCATGCCGCCCCCCGGTGCCGCGGGCTCTTCCTTGGGCGCCTCGGCCGGCTTCTCCTCCGCTTTCGGGGGATCGGGAAGGGAGATCGGCTCAGAAGACGGTTCCGGAGGGGCGCCGGACGCCAGCTTCGCGACGCGGTCCTCGAGTTCCGCGATCCGCGCGAGGAGGGCGGCGGGGGTGGTGTCGAGGGAGGCGTCGGACATGCGGATGAGCGCGAGCTCCGCGGAGAGACGCTTGGTCTGCGGGAGACGCGTCATTTCCCGCTGCGCCTCGTCGAGGACGGTGAAGTGCCACGTGATGACCTCGGCGGGGAAGCGGCGGGCCGCGTCGAGCAGGAGCCGCATTTCGGGCTCGGTGTAGTCGAGGTACGCGCCGCGGGCGTCCTCAGGGAGATTCTTCACGACGAGCATGTCCCGCCAGAATCCCGTGAGCTCGGACCAGTAGACCGCGATGTCCTTCGCTGAATTCTCGACGACGGAGACGATCTTGAAGACGGAGGCGAGGTCGTGGCGCGCGACGGCACAGGCGGTCTTGTACTGCGTTTCGATGCCGGAGAGCCCGAGGACCTCGGTGACGCGGTCGAAGGTGACCTCCGCGCCGCCGGCTGCCGTGAGCTCGAAGAGGGAGATCGCGTCGCGCATGCCGCCCTGCGCCTGCTTGGCGAGGAGGAGCGCGGCGTCGGCGGTCAGGGGGATCTCTTCCTTGCCGGCGATGTAGAGAAGACGCTCGGCGATGACGTCGGCGCGGATCCGGCGGAAATCGAACCGCTGGCAC
>JAFYBI010000150.1 GCA_017540285.1 Clostridia bacterium
CGCCTCCCCGCTCGCTCTCCCGGACGGATACGCGAACGAAAACCCCGAGGCGGTCCCGCCCGCGTTTGACGGAAAAACGGGACGGGTCCTCGCCTACGGCGCGAGTTATACGCTTGCCTCCGACGGCTGGACGGTCGAGAAGATCGGGCATGCGGTCTTTTCCCTCGATCCGGCGGGCGGGGAGGCGGAAACAATCTGCGCCTTTTCGTATGACGGCACGGCGGCGGAGGGCGTGCAGGCCGGGTGCTTCGCGGACGGTTTCTTCGTCTTCGCCACGGCGGAAAACGCGGGCGGCGGCACCTGGACCCTGCGGCGGCTCGATCTCGAAACCGGCAAAACGGAGAGTGCGGGGGTGCTCAACGCCCATCTGCCGGACAACGGCTTCTTCCGTGCGCAGGTGGCTTCGGACGGAGAGGGGAATCTCTATGCGGCGTGCGGCGCGGAGATCGCCCTCTTCGGAAGCGATCTGGCCTGGCGGGGGAATCTCCTGGCGGACGGCGAGGTGCGCGGGCTGGCGGCGGATACGGCCGGGACGGTCTGGATGCGCGTCGGACAGTCGATCACCGCGCTTTCCGCGGAGGAGAACGGTCCCGCCGCCGGAAGAACGGTGAGTCTGCCGAAGAACGCGTCGTCGTTCTGGTTCGCGCCGGGGTACGATCTCTACGTCGGAGGCGCCTCGCAGATCCGGGGCCTGCGTTTCGGCGAGGAAGACGGGGTCCTCGTGTACAGCGCCGCGTCGTCGGGGTTCACCTCGTCGGAATACTGGCCCTGCGCGGTCATCGACGCCGAAACGCTCCTGCTGTATCACCGCACGCCGGAGAAGTACCTCCCCGACACGGCGTACGCGAAGAAGCAGCCGGACCTCGACGTGTCGGATCTCGACGTGCTCCGCGTCGCGGTCCTCTCGAGCTTCACGGACATCGGATATGACGACCTTCTCGTCGGCTTCCGGCGGGAGCACCCGGAGATCCTCGTGGTGACGGAGGATTACACGCCGTATTTCAGCGACTCCGTCTCCGGCCCGAGCGACGCGTTCCTCTTTGACTGGACGAACAACGGCTGCCGTCCCGACGTCGTGATCGCTTCCGATACGGAGGAGGGCTATCTCCATCTGCGCAGCCGCGGCCTCTTCGCCGACCTGCGCCCGCGGATCGACGACGGGGAATGGGACGATCTCTTCGGGGCCGTGAAAAAGGCGTTCACGGAGGAGGACGGCCCGTTTGTCTCGCTTTGCGGTTCCTTCACGGTCTCGTGCATGATCGGCCGGGCGGAGGACTGGTCCGAAACGGACGTCACGGCGGCACAGCTGCTTGATTTTGCGAAAAGTCTGCCGCAGGATACGGCCCTGACCGACATGGAGTGGCAGGAAGGTGCCTCCGCCTCGGCGGTCTTCGTGCCCGTGCTCGAAACCTGCGTCGACCTGAATGCATGGCGGGCGGATTTTTCGGATCCGGTCTTTTCGGAAATGCTCGCCTACCTCAAAACGCTTCCGAAACAGCGGAATTATTTCGGCCTCAATGAATTTTCCTACTGGTCGGAGCGGTGGCAGCTGACGCTCGACGGACGGGTGCGGCTCGGGACCGCGTTCCTGTTCCCCTCGTCGGATCCGTTCGACTGGTGGCTCGGCCTGGAGGGCGTCTTCGGAAACGAGGATTTCGCGCTGCTGCGGACGGCTCTTCCGGACGGCAGCCGCACCGGGCAGATCTCGGCGCAGACCTGTTCAATGACGAAGGACGCGAAGAATCCGGAGGCGGCGTGGGCGTTTCTCCGGTTCCTCGCGTCTCCCGAAAATCACCGGAACGTCTCCGGCGACCCCGACGCGTTCGCGGGCATCCCGGCGCAGAAATCCGTCTTTGACGAGCTTGCCGCGGCGCGGACGGGGAAGCAGTATCTCATCCGCTGGCGCGACCGGGCGGTATTCGAGAAGGGATCGCTCTACGGCGGCCTCGGGAACGAACCGCACGGCGAGGTGACCCTGACGGCGGAGACGATCGCCGCGGCGCGGGAATTCTTCGACACCTTCCTCGACGATACGCGGACGGAGACGGTCCCGACGGCGGTCTCGGAAATCGTGAGCGAGGAAGTTTCGGCGTATCTCGGCGGCGCGCGGTCTGCCGAGGACTGCGCAAAGATCGTGCAGTCGCGCGTCGATCTGTGGCTCGCGGAGAACAAAAAGTGACGCGATCCGTTATCAATTGTGAAGAATTATGAAGAGATTTTGAGCGGGCGCCGCACGGAAACCCGAATCAAAACAAAATACCCAACGGAGCGCAGTGAGAAGCCGCGCTTCGTTGTCATGTTGCAAGAATCTCGAAAAGATCGAAAAAAGGGCTTGACAAGGGAGCGGAGATGTGATAGAATAAACGAGCTGTCACGGAGGGGGAACCACCACAGACAGCGAATCGCTCATTGAAAATTGAACAACAACGAAAAGTACGAAAAGACTCCGAAAATTCTTTTGAATTTAAGATAG
>JAFYBI010000151.1 GCA_017540285.1 Clostridia bacterium
GAAAGAAGTGCCAGCGGGCTTGCGCAGTGAGCCCGCCTTTTGTCCCCGGGCACCGCCCGGCGCAAGCGCAGCCGCGCAGACAAAATAAAAGTGCGCACCCGAGAGAGTACGCACTTTCTATCTTGGTGAACGAACTTGCCAAGGCAGGCTTCATGAAGGGTACGGATCCCTTCGGCCGCAGGCGAGTTCGTCATTTGCCCGCAGGGGCTCCCTGCACGGGCACCGCCCGGTTAGTTATGCCCGTAGGCGTCTACGTCCAACCCGTCGAGGACGCGCGCCGTGTCGTTCACTACCTTGTCCACCAGGTCGTTCGTCGTGTAGAATTCGCCGACACCGTTCACCACCACGAAGATCTTGCCTCCGCTGATGTGCCCGGTCGACGCCTCATAATACTGATAGAACTTGAATTCGTTGACCTCGCCGGAGCCGTTCTCGTACGTCATGATGAGCCGCACACGGCTCTCGTCGGCGAGCAGGAGCGCCTTGTCCTCCTCCGTCAGCGAGACGTATTCCTGATTCGTGATGTTCAGCATCGTCTTGTAATACTGGCGGAAGTTGTTGACCTCGGCGTTCGGGATCGAGACGCCGGAATTGACTTCGACCACGTCGAGCGTCGGGTTGCCGTTCTCGTCCGTGCCGTGCGTCAGGCGGTAGTCGACGTCCACGTCCGCGCCCTTCAGCGTGATCCGGTTGACGTTCGTGATGTTCTCGAAGAACGGCGTCGGGAAGATCCACGCGAAAGCGTCCCGCTCGAGCCAGCCCAGCTTGTCCGCGCCGACCTTCACCACCGTGGAATACCCGTAGAGGTTCGAGACCGCGTAGTACGAGCCGTCCGGCTGCACCGGGGAGACGAAGATGATGAATTCATACACCTGCCCCGTCTCTTCCGCGTTCTCGTGGAAGTTGTACATGATCGTGTGCGCCGGCTCCGCAAGCCCGAACTGCGCAAGCTCCTCGTCCGTCGGCATGAACGCCACCACTTCCTCGCCCTCGAGCGCCATGAAGTTGTAGAGGATCTGGAAGTACAGATCGTCGTTGATGTCATAGACCTCGCCGTTCGCCGTGTTCTCCGGCCGCGGCCACGTCAGCTTCACCTCGACGATCGCGTCGGGGTTCTTCTGCTGCTCCGGCTTGAGGCGCGTGATGTGCACGAAGAGGTCCTCGCCGTGCATCACCGTGAACTCGTCCACGAAGAAGTACGTGTTGGTCGAAAGCCCCGCCGTCAGCAGCGGAGAGAGCAGCTTGTACGCGGGCTGCAGGATCGTGTCCGCGAGCGTCTGGGACATGATGTACGCCGCGCCCGGACGGCCCTCGTAGCTGACGTAGTAGCCGCCCTCGGTGAGCAGCTCGTCGCCGACGAAGATCTTGTATTTCTCGCCGGTCGTCGAGGTCACGGTCCAGCTGGCCTGCGGATGGTCGAGGCCGTATTCCGCGAGCCCCGCCTCGTCGAGATCCTGCCCCACCCGCATCATCGCCGTCGGCTTGCTCGTCGTGACGACAAGGGAGGAGAACAGCTCCTGATTGAAGGACAGGCCCGGGAAGCCCTCGAGCTGGAAGGCGTCCGCCGCGTCCCGGTACACCCGGTAGCCGCCGAACTCGTTCTCCACGTCAATGGACTGGATGCCGGAGCGGTCTTCGATGGGCGCGAAGATATAGAAGTTCGTGAGCCGGGACGTGATCGGCACCTCCCCGTCGAGGAGGTCGAGCTCCACGTCCTTGTTCTCCTCCACCGTCGTGAGCGGCTTCAAAAAGGCGAACCACGCGATGAGGAGGACGAGGAAGGCGCCGCCGAGGATGAAGATCAGACGCTTCTGATTCCGGATTTTCATGAATGCTTTCTCCTCGTGATGACGACAAGTCCGACGGCGGCGAAGATCACGGGGATGACCGTCGTCATGGCGACCGTCCAGCGGTTGGCCTCGGCCGTCGTGACGGTGATCTCGTCCTTGTCGAAGGGCTTCAGGGTAAGGGCAGCCAGCACGCGCTCGCGTCCCACGGCCTTCATGGCGGCGGAGAGGACGTCGTCGTTTGCGTAGGCGTTGGAGTCGAGGTTGGCCTTCGAGGCGAAGGTCGGGGAGCCCGCCGCGATGACGTAGGAGTAGTAGTACTCGTTGTCGACGATGCGGGTCTCGCGGGAGATGACCATGAGGTTATAGGAGCCCTTTTCGCCGACCATGCCGTCCTTGACGAGCACGGAGCTGTCGTAGGACTTGAGGACCGGGGAGACGTCGCGCGTCCCGGCCAGACCGCCGCCCTGCTCCCAGAGGATGTCGATCGGGGCGGACTTGTACACCACGGTCTTCGGCGGGGTCGCGAGGTCGTTCAGATCGGAGTAGATCGAGCCGCCGAGGGTGTCGCGCTGGTATTCCGCGACGATCTTGTACCTGTCGACGCTCATGGCGTGGTCCTCGTCCTTGACCATGGTGTCCGGGACGTAGGCGATGCCCCACTCCTCGAGGAATTCGTTGAGGTTCGTGAGCTTCGAGACGGAGGACGGATCGGCGAAGACCATCAGGCAGCCGTAGCGGTCGAGGAACTTGTCGAGCTTTTCGATTTCATTGAAGGAAGCGTCGTCCGCCTCCGCGCCGAGGAAGTCGTAGAGCGGGTTGAAGATGACCACGATGCGGCAGTCGTCGTCGATCGTCTCCTGCGAGAGGTCGATCGCGCGGACCTCGAAGCCGGTGTCCGCGAAGAGCTGGGCAAGAGCCGCGCCGCCGCCGATGTCCTCGCCGTGCTGGGTGGTGAAGGAGACGATCGGGGTCTCGGTCTGGGTGACCTGCATGATGCTCGAGATCATGCGCTTTTCACCGGAGTATGCCCACACGGTCGAGAGATCGTTCGGGTCGTTGAAGGTGAAGAACGCCTGCGCACGCACGACGCGGGTCTCGTTCCCCGTCGTGATGACGACGGAGGTGGTGTCGATGTCGGTCGCGGTCGTGCTGTAATACTCCCGGAAATAGGAGGGATTCTTGAGCACCGACACGGCGTCGACGTGGACGTTCGGGAACGCCTCTTCGAGCTGCAGTGCGGTCGTGTAGATATAGCGCGTATAGGAGGAGTTCGTGCCGTTCATGAGCTCGTCGGGCTCGGACGCGAAGTGGAGCCACACGTCCTCGGTGATGTCGGACATGATCTCACGCGCCTCTTCGGAGAGGGTGTAGACCTGCTTCTCGGTCATGTCGATGTACCACATGTAGCGCTGCGCGAGGGCCGAGAAGATGATGTTGAAGATGACGACGATGGCGACGAAGGCGACGGTGAAGACCGTGGCGACGGAGCCGTACTTGAAGCGGCGGGAGTTCAAAATGCTGTTTCTGTTCATGTCAGACCCTCCCGCTCAGGCATATCTTCTGCGCTCGTACACGCGGACGGCGAGGAAGAGGAAGACCGCGGTGATCGAGGCGTAATAGACGACGGCGGCGATGTCGAAGATGCCGTAGGTGAAGTTGACATAGCGCGCGTAGACGGAGATCCAGGAGAGGACCGCCCGGATGACGTAGGCGTCGATGAGGTTGTTGAAGATCGCCGCCACGACGAAGAGGAGCAGGATCGCCATGGTGCCGATGGAGGCGGTGACGGTGCTCTCGGTCAGGGTGGAGACGAAGATTCCGACGGCGATGAAGCACATGCCGACGAGGAGCATCGCGATCAGGCATCCGAAGGCTTTGCCGACGTTCGGGCCGGATTCGCTGTACTTGAAGAGGGGCAGGTAATAGACGCAGGAGAGGAGCACGGTCCCGGCGAACATGGTGAACGCTGCGAGGAACTTCGCCATCACCATCGCGGGGATGGAGACGGGGGAGGTCATGAGCAGCTGCTCCGTGCGGGTGCGCCGTTCTTCCGCGAAGGAGCGCATGGTGAGCAGCGGGACGATGACGATGTATCCGAAGATCATGAGCTGGAAGTAGCCCGAGACGTCGGAGGTCTGCGTCTGGAAGGTGGAAAAGGCGAACACAAAGCCGGATACCGCGAGGAACACGGCGATGAACACATACCCGAGCGGCGTCGTGAAGTACGTGCGCATTTCTTTCTTGTAAATGGCTGACATTTTGGATCTCTTCCTTAATTTTGAATTCTTAATTCTGCATTCCGGATCACTTCTTGCCCTCGGACCGGTCCACGATCTTCGTGAAGACCTCTTCGAGGTTCATCCCGAGCGTCTCGAGCCCGGTGATCGGCCAGTTGTTCTCGGCCATCGCCCAGAACACGGGCTTGCGGACGTCGACGCCCTTTTCGGCCTCCACGCGGTAGACGTAGCTGTCGAGTTCGCGCTCGCCGGTGATTTCCACGGAGAGCACGCCGGGGATCTGACGGAGGGCGGCCGCGACCTCGCGCTGAGGTCCCGCGACCTTCACGGCGTAGCGGCGGTTGTCCTCGACGACCTGGGTGATGTTCTCGGTGCGCTCGTCGGCGATGATCTTCCCCTCGTTGATGATGACGATGCGGTCGCACACGGACTGCACCTCGGAGAGGATGTGGGTGGAGAGGATGACGGTGTGGTTCTTGCCGAGCGAGCGGATGAGGTTGCGGATCTCGATGATCTGCTTCGGGTCGAGGCCGACCGTCGGTTCGTCGAAGATGATGACGGGCGGGTTGCCGACGAGAGCCTGCGCGATGCCGACGCGCTGCCGGTAGCCCTTGGAGAGGTTGCGGATCAGGCGGTTCTTCACGTCTTCGATCTTCGTGACCTTCCGCACTTCTTCGAGGTGTTTTTCGCGGTTGAGCCGGCACCCCTTGATCTCATAGACGAAGTTCAGGTATTCGTTCACCGTCATGTCGATGTAGAGGGGCGGCTGTTCGGGGAGGAAGCCGATGAGCTTCTTCGCCTCGTCGGGGTTTTCGAGGATATCGATGCCGCCGACCTTCGCCTCGCCCGACGTGGAGGAGAGGTAGCCGGTGAGGATATTCATGGTGGTGGATTTTCCCGCGCCGTTCGGGCCGAGGAATCCGACGATCTCGCCCTCGCCGACCCGGAAGGAGATATCGTCGACGGCGAATTTCGAGCCGTAGTTTTTCACAAGGTGGTTGATTTCGATCATGGAATTATGTTTTGATCCTCCGATCTGCGGATTCTGCCGTTCTGCGGGCCGCGCCGGTGACGGGCCTGCGGGAGCGGATGCCGAGTAGGGGTATTTCAAGATAGACAGAGTTATTATAACACAGATTTATAAATAAATCTTGAACATGAGGGAGAGATTTTCCCGTAATCGTGTGATTTTTTGATATCTACTTACCTTTATCATTCATCCTGCCTGCGCGCCGCGGGGTCCGCGGGGACAAAAGGCGGGCTCACTGCGCAAGCCCGCTGAGAACGACCGCACGTTCAGTCTGCGCGGCTGCGCTTGCAGATGAAGTACTGGTTATCTCCTTTGAGAAGGAGAGGAAAAGGTCAGAGAAAGCTCTGCGGAGCTTTCTCCCATTGAAAATTGCCTTGCGGCGCACCTAAGAGGACCCTCGGGTCGGGCCCTCTTAGGAATCACCCGGCCCCAGAGGCGCTTTCCCCGCCTCTGGACTCCACCCCTGCCTCGGGTACAACCTCCCTTTTCCATGGGAAGCGTTGTTCAATGAGGCATAAGGCGGTGTCATGGCGGGATTACAGGGAAATTCACCAATTCAGTCAGCCGAAAGCGTAAGAAATACGCTCTCTGTCAGAAATGCAGCTGCACGTGTTAGCCCTTTCAGCTTCGCCGAGGCAAGGGGTGAAGCAGAAAAGTGTTAGACTTAGCCCTGACGTCTCGCTGTGCACCCATTGCCACGACGGAGTCGTAAGACCGGACACGGAAAGCGATACTCCATGGCGTTGAGCGAGCCACTTTAAATACAGAGCCACTCATCTTGGGGATGGCCCCTTGTAATCAAGAATGGAAGAGGCGTTATGCGATATTGAAC
>JAFYBI010000011.1 GCA_017540285.1 Clostridia bacterium
CGCTGGACAATGTATACGAAAAAGTAACGCCGCAGCTCGTAATTCTTCATTCTTAATTCTTAATTTTCGGAGCCCTTCATGAACTTTCTGATTTTATCCGTTACCGCGGGCGAAGGTCACAACTCGACGGCCCGCGCGATCCGCGCCGCGCTGGAGGCGAAGGACGCCGACGCCGAGATCCTCGACACCCTCGAATACGTCTCGCCCGAGCTCGCCAAGGTCATCGCCGACGGCTATCTCATGGTCACTGAGCGCGCGCAGGGCGCATACCGGATCGGGTACCGTCTCGCCGAAATGCGCCGCGTGAACGAAAAGCTCGACGCCATGCAGCTCGCGACGAACGCCCTCTCGAAGGAGCTCGTCGACTACATCCGCTCCGACCGCTTCGACGCCGTCGTCTTCACGCATCCCTTCGCCGGGATGATGTGCTCCACGATGAAGAAGCGCGGTCTGATCTCCAACCGCACCGTCGGCATCCTCACCGACTTCACATTCCATCCGTTCTGGGAGGACTGCACGGCGAACGATTACGTCGTCACCCCGGACAGGCTGCTTCTGCCGCAGGCGCGCCGCAAGGGCTTTTCCGACGGGCAGATCCTCCCCTTCGGCATCCCGATCAATCCGAAGTTCTCCGAGCGGGTCCCGGCCGAGGACGCGCGGCGGCAGGTGGGGCTGGATCCCGCGCTCCCGACCTTCCTCGTGATGGGCGGATCGATGGGCTACGGCAACATGAGCGAGCTCGTTTCCCGCATCGCGTCCATCGACGTGGAGCGGGACTTCCAGATCATCGCCGTCGCCGGGCGGAACGTCGAGATGAAGGCGGCGCTCGACCGGCTGGCCGAGAAATCCGCGCGCAGGATCCTCGTCACGGGCTTTGTGGACTATGTGAGTCTTCTCATGGACGCGGCGGACTGCATCATCACCAAGCCGGGCGGTCTGACGACGAGCGAAAGTCTGGCGAAGAACCTGCCGATGATCATCGTGAATCCGATCCCGGGGCAGGAGGAGCGGAACACCGAGTTCCTGCTCAACAACGGCTGCGCGATGGCGTCGACGAAGACCGCCCCGATCGAGGAGTGCATTTATCAGCTCCTGATGTCGGACGTGCGCCTCGAGGCGATGAAAACGTGTATTTCGGCGGTTGCGAAGCCGAACGCGACGGAGGATCTCACGAAGTTTCTCATCAATCTGGCGCACACGCCGCAGATCGGGTAAGCGCGCGCGTCGCCGGGCGGTGCCCGGGGACACATGGCGGGCTCACTTCGCAAGGCGGGGAGCCCCCGCGGGCAAAAGGAGTTTATGCAGTCTGCGCGCAAGCAGTAGGAACAGTAACTCCTTCGTAATCAAAAGCATATTGTATTTTAGATAAGAAAAACAAAGGAAACAAAAGAAATGGCTAATTCGCACGTGAAAGTCGGTTTTGTCTCCCTCGGCTGCTCGAAAAACCTCTGCGATACCGAGATCATGCTCCGCCACCTCGTCGACGAGGGCTACGAGATCACCCCCGAGGAGAGCGAGGCCGACATCGTCATCGTCAATACCTGCGCCTTCATCGAGAGCGCAAAGAAAGAATCCATCGACAGCATCCTCGACCTCGGCTGGCTGAAAAAGAACCACACCCTCCGCGGCATCATCGTCACCGGCTGCCTCGCCGAGCGCTACCGCGAACAGGTCACCGCCGAGCTGCCCGAGGTCGACGCCATCCTCGGCGTGGGCGGCATCCACCGCATCGGCGAAGCCGTGAAGAGCGTCGTGGATTCGTGGGACAAAAAGACGGGCAAGGCGAAGAAAACGAAATTCGCCTGCTTCGACGACAAGGAATCCTCCGAGCTCGGCGGCGAACGCGTCATCACCACCGGCGACGCCATGGCGTATCTCAAGATCGCCGAGGGCTGCTCCAACCGCTGCACCTACTGCGCCATCCCCATGATCCGCGGGAAAATGCGCAGCCGCACCATGAAGGACATCGTCGAGGAAGCCACCGCCCTCGACGCGATGGGCATCAAGGAGCTCGTCCTCATCGCGCAGGACACGTCGGCTTATGGCATCGACCTCTACGGCCGGTACGAGCTGCCCGCGCTCATCCGGGGGATCACGGACGCGACGAAGATCCCGTGGATCCGCCTCCTCTACTGCTACCCGGACAAGATCACGGACGAGCTGGTCGAGGAGATCCGAAACAACCCCCGCGTCGTGAAGTACATCGACATCCCGATCCAGCACATCTCCGATCCGGTGCTGCGCCGCATGAACCGGCACGGGGACGCCGCGATGATCCGGGACGCGATCGCGAAGCTGCGCACGGTCCCCGGCATGGTGCTGCGCTCCACCGCGATCGTCGGCTTCCCGGGCGAGACCGAGGAGGATTTCCGCCAGCTCTGCGAATTCCTCAAGGAAGCGAAATTCGAGCGGTTCGGCGCGTTCCCCTATTCGCAGGAGGAGGACACCCCCGCCGCCGCCTTCCCGGATCAGATCGACGAGCAGGTGAAGCAGGACCGGTACGACATCCTCATGCAGACCCAGCTTGCCGTGAGCGAGGCATACAACGCATCCCGCGTGGGGACGACCGTGCGGGTGCTCTGCGAGGGCTGGGATCCCGTCGCGGAATCGCACGTCGGCCGCAGCTATGCCGAAGCCGCCGAGATCGACGGCAAGATCTGGTTCACGACGAAGCGGAAGGATCTCCGCATCGCCGAGGGCGAGATGATCGACGTGAAGATCACCGAAGCGATGGACTACGACCTCGTCGGAGAAGCGATTCTGAACGTCTGAGACCGGGCGGTGCCCGGGACAAATGGGGGGTACGCCCTCCTCCGGCTTCCGCCCGCTGCCGCACAACATCATTCGAGGTATAAAGCTATGAATCTTCCCAACAAGCTGACGATGTTCCGCATCCTCATGGTCCCCGTTTTTCTCGTTCTGCTCTGCGTGCCGCTCCCGATCGGGGACACGGCCCTCAGGATCCTCACCGCCGCGGTCTTTGCCGTGACCTCGCTCACCGACATGATCGACGGCAAGATTGCCCGGAAGTACAACCTCATCACGGACTTCGGCAAGTTCATGGATCCGCTCGCCGACAAGTTCCTCGTGATGGCCGCGATGCTCGGCATCCTCGTGAAGTTCGACGATCTGCGTCCGGTATTCGTCTGGGCCGCCGTCGTCGTGATCTTCCGCGAGTTCGCCGTCACGTCCCTGCGTCTCGTCTGCGCGCAGAAGGCCGGCAAGGTGATCGCCGCGGCGTGGCTCGGCAAGGTGAAGACGACGACGCAGATGATCTGCATCCTGGCGATCCTTCTCGAACCGGTGATCCTGCCGTTCAGGCCGTTCACCGAATGGCATCTTCTGTCCTACGTCACGATCGCCGTGATGACGGTCATGACGCTCTGGTCCGGGATCGACTACCTGCGGCAGTACTGGCCGTATATCGGAGAGACGAAATAAAAACGCACAAGGAGGCGTACTTATGGATTTCTCGATGATCGTGCTGATAATCGGCGGCGTCCTCTTGGTTCTCAGTATTATTCCGACGATAGGAACAACCAAAGCGGAACGCATGGGAAAAGTCAATGTAAGCGACTCAAAAAAACGCCGCATCCGATTAAGCAATATCCTGGCGGCAGCCGGTATCCTCATTATGATTCTGGCAGGCATTCTATACAGCAGATAAGGCGATATATTTTTGTCGGGCGGATTCCATGAAGCAGTACTGGCCGTACATCGGAAAAATGAAATAACCGGGGATACGAAAGTGCGCGCGTCGAAGGTGCGCGCGCCGCGGAGTCCGCGGGGACAGGAGACGGGCGCACTTCGCACGCCCGTTCACCAACCGGGCGGTGCCCGGGGACAGAAGAGCGCGCGTCGAAGGTGCGCGCGGAGAGACGGCTTGCGCCGTTTCTCTTTTTTTGCGCGGCTGCGCTTGCGGATAAAGTGCAGGTTTTCTCCTTTATGCAGGAGAGGAAAAGGTCAGAGAAAGTCCTGCGGGACTTTCTCCCATTAATTGGCTGTCCTGCGCGGACGGCGGACAAGAGGGCTCCGCGACCGCCCTCTTGTCAATCACCGCCGCCCAAGGCCGTTCCCGCCTTGGGAATCCACCCTGCCTCAGGTA
>JAFYBI010000152.1 GCA_017540285.1 Clostridia bacterium
GCGGTCGATCGGATACACGGGGGCGCCCGCCCAGATCGCGTCGATTTCGCCGTCAATCACTGGCGTGCCCTGAATGGCGATGCCCGCCGGGGTGTCGTCGTCCGCCGCAGCTGCGGGAACGATGAACAGCGATAGCGTGATCGCGAGGATCACGAGGAGGGAAAGTGCTTTTTTCATGTTGGTATTCCTTTCTCTTGGGGTGTTTTGCCGGATGCGGGACCCCCGTACCCGGTTCGGATATGCCGCATCTTTCACGGACGCGGCCTGTCAGGGCCATTATACTCTATCCGTCCGGATTTTGCAAGAGGTTTTTCCTTTTTTCAAATCTTATTCCCGCCCCTCCGAGGAGCCGCCCCTCCGGTCCGAAGCGGCAGGCCCCCGTCAGACAAGCAGCTCCTGCATCCGCCGGACTTCCACATCGCGCAGGCCGATATTCTCCCGCACGGCAAGCGCAGCCGCCGCACCCGCAGCCGCTCCGATCCCCGCGCAGATCGGCATGACGCGGAAATTCGAATGTGCGAGGTGCGTTCCCGAGATGTTCCGCCCGGACAGGAGGAGCCCTTCCGTGCCCTTCGGAATCAGGCAGCCGTAGGGGATCGTGTAACCCGCAGGCTGCTTCCATTCGTGCTGGACGCCCGTCGGATCGAGGCCTGCGCCGGTCAGATTGTGGACGTCGAAATTGAAATGCGCGCCGCGGACGACCCAGTCGCCGAACTGCCGCGCCGCGAGGATGTCTTCTTCGGTCAGCGTCCTCTCCCCCGCAAAGTGGCGCGTCTCGCGGATGCCCATCATGGACCCCGCACTGATGATGTAACAGCGCTCGAATCCCGGGACGAACTCCCGCAGATACCGGACGATGGCGGGCATCTGGGAGCGGCAGACGAGCTCCGCGCGCGTGAGGTCCTCCGCTCTCGTGCCGTCGATTTCGGTGCAGTTGGTCATATTGCAGGTGACGATGCCGGGCAGGGTCGACCGGTAGACCAGAAGATGCCCGGCGGGCGCGGGGATGTGCTCCTTCGCCAGCGCCTGCAGCTCGCCCCGCTCCGTCCAGTGCTTCGACTCGAACGAACCGAGCAGGACGGCGCGGTCGAGATCGACGCCCGCGACCTTGAACATCAGCGTGCACGGCTGCATCCGGCCGTCCGATTCGCGGCCCTTGTGATACGGCACGCCCGCAAACGCCGCGGCGTCGCCGTCCCCGGTTCCGTCCACGGTGACCTTCGCGAGGAAGACCCGTCTGCCGGATTTGCTTTCGGTGACGATGCCGGCGACGCGGTTTCCTTCCCTGACGACGCCGCAGACGAAGGTATAGAGCAGCACGTCGACGCCCGCGTCCCGGAGCATGTCGAGCCAGACGGTCTTGAGCGCTTCGGGGTCGATCCACGGGACGATCCGGTCATGTTCTTCCCCTTCGCGGGACGCGGCGCAGCGGCGCAGGATCTCCGTGTAGAGCGGCGAGGAGACCGTCCCGGTCCAGTGGCTCATCAGCCCGGACGTAGACATGCCGCCCACCGCGCTGTTCGATTCGACGAGGAGGACCTTCGCGCCGAGCCTTCCCGCCGTGATGGCCGCGGAGGCGCCCGCCGGTCCCGACCCGGCGACGATCACGTCGTATTCGCCCGCGACGGGCAGCTCCCTGCCCGGCTCAAAGTAGGTTTTCATACCAGCCTCCCGTAAGGTTGTTATTCTTTTGCATAAACCCTGTCCTCCGCGATGAGACGGCCCGCGCCGCCGACGCCCTCGACGATGTTCACGGCGCAGTTCGGCGGCACGCGCCCGTGCCAGAAATCACGCTTCCCGTCCTCGTCATAGAGGCAGTTGAGCATCGCCCGTGCGGCAAAGCCGTGGGTCACCAAAAGGATCGTCTTCCCGTCGTCGCGGCGGAGGAGCTCCTTCAGAAGAGACTGCGTGCGGGCGCATACCTCCCCGACGGTCTCCCCGTTCGGAAAACCGCCGAGCAGGAAGGGATTCTCGAAAAACAGCTTCAGCTGCTCCCCGTCGATCTCGCGCTCGCCCGGGCGGAATTTCTTCCGCTCCCAGTCGCCGAGGCAGACCTCCTTGAGGCGCGCGTCCGTCGTGACGACCACCCCGCCGTTGTCGCTCTCGCGCAGAATGATCTCCGCCGTTTCGCGTGCGCGGTCAAGGGGACTCGACAGGCACGCGTCGAACCGCACGCCCCGCAGCGCCCGCCCGGTCAGAGCCGCGAGCGCCCGTCCCCTTTCGTTGAGCGGATCGTTCGTCCAGCCCTGGAAATAGCCCTGTGTATTGCCGTCGGTCTCGCCGTGCCGGATGATGTAGATCAACATACCCGTTCCCGATCCGCAGAGATCAGCCCTGCATTTCCAGCACGGACTTCGTGAACCGATCGAGCTGCTTGCCGATCACCTTCTGGATCTTCGCGCAGAGGGACGCGACGGTGTCAGACTTCGGCAGAAAGATGTTCGCCGTGAACTGGTTTTTCGTGTCGGACGACCAGATGCCCGTGCCGAGATCGTAGAAGGACGAATCGAACACGATCCCGAGCATCTCCGAGGAGTCCTCGTTCCGCGCGACCTTCGTCATCAGAACGAGGTCGATATAGGCCGGGACGGATTCACGCCAGGAGTAATGCGCGAACGCGTCGAGCAGGACGGCGGTCTTGTGCAGATCGTCGCCGGACAGCGTCTTCGGGAGCACGGACTGCGCGCCGCCCTCCACGAGGGAGTAGTACTGCGCCTGCGATTCCTCGAACTTCGGCGGGGGAACGATGCCGATGTTGAATTCGATGTCGCGCATCCGGGCCGCTTCGCCGACGTACGCCGCGATGAAGAGGGCGCGCCCCTCATAGAAGATCGGGGATTCCGCGCCGCCGCCGATGTCGTTCGTGCCGCTCGTGTAGATGTCGTTGCCGACGTTGAGCTGCACGAGCTTCGAAATGACGTTCTGCGCGTACTCGCTGCCGGGAATGGCAAACGCGAGCAAGCCGTCCTCGCCGCGGTCGATGTACTTCACGCCGGCGCCCGCAAGCAGCGCGCTGTAATGCCGCGTCACGGAGGAGACGATGCCCCACCGGTCGCTGTTCTTGTCCATCGCGCCGTCGCCGTTGAGGTCGAGAACGCCCGCGGCGCCGAGCTCATAGAGCCGGTCGACCGTCCAGGAGCCCTCGCGGACTTCATTGAAGAGATCGGTCCCCGGCGCGGCGCTTTCGAGCATGTCGCTGTTGAAGACGTAGCAGTGCCGCGTGGAATAGTTGTACAGGCTGAACGCGCCGGACACCGCCGCCTGGATGCCGTAGAAATTGTACTGCTCCGTCGCCGCGCTGTCCCACCACGGCGTGGTCAGATCGAGATCGAGCTCACCCCACGGGAGGAGGACGCCCTGCGTGAGGATGCCCGAAATGCCGGCGTCGAACACCATGCAGGTGTCGCAGATATGGTCCCCGGACTTGACCGCCGTTGCCATGTCGCCGCCGCTGGCGTTCGTCGTCTCCCGCTCCTCGATGGAGCAGTTGTAGAGCTCCTCCACCTTCTGTTCGCGGGCGTAAAGCGCGTCGTTGAGGATCTCGCCGTTCATCTCCGGGGCAAAGATCTGGGTGTTCGCCCAGTTGAACGCGGCCGGCGTCA
>JAFYBI010000153.1 GCA_017540285.1 Clostridia bacterium
CATGTGGTTCTACGATCCCGATTACGGCGCGCAGTACGGTCTGCAGCTCCTCGCGGCGAACAAGAGCGGCACGCCGATCATCGGCTACTTCTTCATGGACTCCGATCAGAACGACTCCGTCAACATGATGGAGGACGGATATGCCGAGGCCGTGACCAAGACCACCGCGGACAGCTACGTCATGGAGGCCCGCGTGGATATGTCCGGCATGGACGACTTCGGGCATGACATGCTCGCGACCGGCAACATCCGCGTGACCTGGTGCGCGGTCAACATCTGCGAGGACGGCTGGGACAGCGACGACGGCCAGCACGTTCTCTGGGGCACGTATAACTATCAGGCGCAGTACAAGGGCGTCAACGACTGGGACAACGCGCCCGCGGCAAAGCTCAGCGGCGGCTCTTCTTCCGGCGCGGGCACCGACACGGCCGCATCCGACGCATCCGGCGCCGAGCTCCTCGCGAAGTCCTGGGACACCATTTTCGTCGACTATGAGATGATGGTCGACGGCAACGCGGGCGGCTGGCTGGCCGACAACCCGGTCGAAGGCCCGATCGAACAGGTCGAGCTCCGCGGCTGGGCGCACGTCTCGACCCCGATCAAGGGCTTCGCCTACACGATCGACGGCGGCGAAGCGGTCCGCTCCGAAGACTTCATTCAGGACAGACCCGACGTCAAGGCCGTGATCCACGAAGAGGCGGAAGGCTTTGACATGTCCATCGAACTCGATCAGCTGGCACCCGGCGATCACGTCATCAAGATCTATGCGATCGACGCGAACGACAACCTCGTCGATACGACGTTCGAATTCCCGTTCGTGAAGGAAGCGGCGCCGGAACCTCAGCCCGCGCCCGAACCGGAACCCGAGCCGGAACCCGCTCCCGAACCGGAGCCTGAGCCCGCTCCCGAACCGGAACCCGAACCCGAAGCGCCGGCTGCAGAAGAACCGGCGGCTGAAACGCCCGCGGCGGAAACCCCGGCAGCGGAAAAGCCCGCCGAGGCGAAGAAGTCCGGCTGCGGCTCGATGATCGGCGGCGGCATGATCGTGCTCGTCGCGGTCCTCGGCAGCACCTGGATCTCGAAGAGAAGATAACGGAATGAGCGGCAGAAGAAGGCGGAGCGTTTGCTCTGCCGAACGGCTTCTGCCGCTCGCTTTTTTCCTCATGCCCAAAGGAGACGGACAACGATGAAAACAAAGTTCAACCCCGATGCCGCCCGCTGGGATCTCTCGGCGTCGAAGCGGATCCCGCGCCACGACCTCTGTTTCGGGACGCCCGTCAATGCGCCGACGGCCGGTCTGCCGATCGGGGACGGAGACACCGGGACGCTTCTCTGGTTCGAAAAGGACGGGCTGCACCTCCACATCAACAAATGCGATCTCTGGCAGGACGCGCCGCCCGGGGTCACCTGGGACGATGCGTGCTACTGCTCGGGACACGAGGAGGAGCTGACCTGCGTCAAGCACGCCGGAGAGATCACCGTGCGCTTTGACGCTCCCGTCTTTGAATACCTCTATCAGAAGCGGTTCGCCGCCCGGCTTTCCCTTGCGGATGCGGCGGCCTCGGCGGAAGCGGAGACACCCTTCGGCGCGGTGTCGGTCCGGGCGTTCGCGGAGCACGAAAGCGGCGTGACGGTCCTCGGGATCCGCGCCTCCTCCGAAGACCTGTCCGCGCCTGCCGTCACGCTCGCGCGATGGGGGAGCCGGACGCTGTGGCGGTGGTATGCCCAGCAGAAATTCGCGCCGGAGACGGGCCTCGACGGCACGGACGCGCGCGCGGAGGACGGACGGCTCTATGTCACGCAGGTTTTGAACGCGACGGCGTTCTGCGTCGGACTCTCCCTCGTCGGAGAGACGCCGGAGCCCGCCGCGGTGAACCGGCATACGGCGGCATACCGGCTGCCTGCCGCGCGGGAGCACGCGTTCACGCTGTACGCTGCGGTCAGGACCGGCGCCGACGCCGATGATGCGCGTCAACGCTGCGCCGAAGCCCTTGACGGCGCGGAAATAGCCGGGGCAGAGGCCCTGTACGAGCGGCACGCGGCGGCCTGGCGGGCGTTCTGGGACAAGTCCTTCATCGCGATCTCCGACGACTATCTCGAAAACATCTGCGCGCTCTATCTCTACATCATGAACAGCGAGAGCCGAGGCGCGTATCCGCCGCACTTCACGAGCGGCCTCTGGGGCTTCTTCCGCGACTACATCCCCTGGGTGTATTATTTCCACTACAACATCCAGCACATGTACGCGCCGCTCGACGCCGCCGGTCACGGGGAGCTCGCGCAAAATTACTACGCCCTCCGCAAAAACGGGATGCCCGCTTTCCGGCGATATGCCGAGCGGGTCAAGAAGATGCCCGGTCTCTTCGTCCACGACGTCACCGACCGGTACGGGCGCGGCGCGGATTACGATTCGCTCAACTGCACGCCGGCCGCGCAGATCGCGATGGCGATGCTCCGGCATTTCCGCTACACCGGCGACAGAGCGTTCCTCGAGGAGACCGCCCTCCCGATGATGCGGGGCGCCGCGGACTTCTATCTCGGGATGCTCCGGGAGGAGGACGACGGGCTGTACCATATCCGCGGGACGACCGCCTACGAGGGGAACGCGCCGACGGACGACACGCTGACCGACTATGTCATGATCCGCGCGCTGTTCCCGGCGCTGGCCGAATTCTGCGAGGGGGAGGAGCGGGACCGGCTTCTCGGCGTCGTCTCCCGTCTGCCCGCGCCGATGCTGTTGCCTCTCGAGGAGGCCGACTGGGACGGCGAGGTCTTCACCTTCGGTCTCGGCAAGGGGAAAAAGCCCGTCGGAGACGGACGGGTCTTCGGGATCGGGATCCGGGACGGGGAGCCCGTGCGGAAGTCCTACGGCGATCCGGCGTGCCCGAAGCGCGGCTACGGCTTCCCGGACATCGAGCTCTCCCCCCTCTATCCCGCCGGGATCTTCGGGTTGAAGGACCGGGGCAGCCCGCTGTTCCGGAACATGACGGACCAGCTGATGCTGCACCAGCGCGGGAGGGACTGCGGGCACTGGAACATGCTGCCGGTCTATCTCGCGCGGATGGGAAGGGGCGGGGAATTCCTCGAAAACTGCCGGGGGATGCTCGAAGCCAACCAGGGCTTTCTGAACGGCTTCAACGCGGAATCCGGCGAAGGGGGCTGCCCGGGCGGCTGGCCGATGTGGTACGAATTCACCGACGTCGGCACCCACCAGCGGCGCATGGTCAAAACCGACGATTTTACGCACTTCGACTTCGAGACCGGGCCGATCCTCACGATGGGCGTGATCGAATCGCTCCTGCAGAGCCACGAGGGCGTGATCCGCGTCTTTCCGGCGGTGAAGACCGGCGACCGGGCGGCGTTTCTCCTGTATGCAGAGGGGGGCTTCCGGGTCGGCGGCGAAATCTCGCCGGAGGGCTGCGTCGTCACGGTGACTGCGCTTCGGGCGGGGAGCTGTCTCGTCTGCCTGCCGCCGTTTTCCGCGTGGAGAGAATACCGGCGGACGGGGGACCGTTTTGCCGAAGCGCCGATCGCGTATGCCGACACGGGATATGAGACGGCGATCGCTCTGGACGGCCTCGGAGAGGGGGACACGGTCCTCTTCACCACCGCGCCTCTCGCAGAGCTGGCATTCGAGCCGCAGGAGACGTCCCTTCCCAACACAGACTGGAAGCGGTGCGGCGGCGTCGCGCTCGGATCGCCGAGGCTGATGGGGACCGGCCCCGCAAAAGCAAAGGAAGTCTGAGCGGACAACGAGGAGTACGATCATGAAAATTCCGCTGAAAAACTGGACCGTCGCCGGATCGTGGCCCTGGACCGTGATGCAGGGCGCGTCCGTTGAGACCGGAGCGAAGCACGCCGCCGTGACGCCGCGCATCCCCGCAAGGGTGCCGGGCAGCGTCTACGGCGATCTCGAACGCGCCGGACTCATCCCGGACCCGTATTACGAGCAGAACTCCCTTCTCTGCGAATGGGTGGCGAATCGCTTCTGGAGCTACTGCACGTCGTTTCCGAAGCCG
>JAFYBI010000154.1 GCA_017540285.1 Clostridia bacterium
GGGAGCTTTCGGAAGAAGGGCTGGGCCGCTTTCTTGCGGGAAAGTTAGCAGGCGATTATCAGGAAAAGATCCTGAACGAATTCCGCGCGGTCCTGCTCGCCACACCGCCGTGGCGGTACGATAATCCGGCGGGTTGAAGCGGCTGCGGAAGCCGGAATCCCCGGAGGAAGCCTTCAGGCCGGCCGATGTCAGTGGCTTTTTATCATCGGTCGGCCGCGCGGACACAATTCGGCAAATAATCATCCAGCAGGGTTGAAAAAAACACGGGGACGGGATATGTTATACATGAATTAATCATATTGAAAGCATTTCGCGCACCCGCGGACGCTGTCTTTCACGCAAAGGACGTACAACGTCTCCTCGAAAAACCGTCGCGCGGCCGATGAATCCGCTTCAAACAGCCATGAGGTCGAACCATGCATAAAATCGTCTGTTTTCTCCTGACAATCCTCGTTCTGACCGGGTTCGGACCGGCCGTGTCCGCCGCGTCCGTCAAACTGACGATCATGCAGACAACCGACATCCACGGCGCAATCGGGGACGCAAAATCTCCCGGACTGCTCCAGATCGCCGACATTGCGGAACAGCTCAAGCCCGACCTCTGGATCGACTGCGGCGACCTCATCCAGGGGTCGTATTCGGCCACGATGGACGGCGGCGCCTCGATGCTGAAGGCGCTGAGCGCCGCGGGATGCGATGTTTTCGTGCCGGGAAACCATGATTTCGACCTCGGCGTCGGGCAGCTTGCGAAAAAGCTCGTGGAATACCGCGGGACCGTGCTGGCGGCCAACATGAAATCGACCGTCACACCCATGAAGACGGCGGAATGGAAGATCTTTTCGCGGAAGGGCGTCAAAATCGCGGTCATCGGGATCGTGCCGCCGTATCTCGGACTCTGGATCGAGCCCGAACACCTGATCGGACTGCGCCTGGAATCGCCGGACGCCGCGCTCGAACGCATCATGCCGGAGGTCATGGCCGCGAAGCCGGACGTGATCGTGCTGGCCATCCATCTGGGCGAATACATCGCGGGGCGGCTCAACCCGGACGGCAAATTCCGGAACATGGCGTCGCTCTCCACGAAATATCCTCAGATCGACCTGATCCTGGCGGGGCATTCGCACCAGACGGAGCCCGGCAAACGCCTGTATCCGGGCGCATGGTTCGTGCAGGCGCCGCCGCTCGGGGCCGGCTGCGCGCAGATCACGGTCGAAGTCGATCCCGCGGCAAAGGGCGGCAAGGCGCTGTCCGTCACCTCGAAAATCATCGAGGGGAAAGACCGGTCCGAATCGAAGAAGCTCCTGCCGATCCTCGATCCGGTCCGCAAACAGGCCGCCGAGGCGGGGCTTCGCAAAGTCGCACAGCTCGATTTCGAACTCGGCCCGATGAAAAACGGCCTGAAGCCGAACCGTCTGGCCGAGCTCTTCTGCCTCGCCATGGCGGAGTCGACCGGCGCGGACGCCGCGTTCTCCGGGACGCTCTCGAACTACAGGGTGTCGCCCGGCACACTGAACGAACGCGAGCTTTTCCTGCTGTCGCCCTACGCGGACGCGATTGAGGTGCGGAGCCTTTCCCCGGCCCAGATCCGGACGATCCTGAAGGAACTGAAAACGAAGGAGAAGACCGCCGACTGCATGATGTACACGGGATTCACCGCGCCGGAAGGCGACGACGGCCCGCTCGTGCTGGGAAGGACCGGGAAAAAGATCCCCGAAACGTCCCGCATCAAGGTCGCGGTCAACACATACGAGGCGCACGGAGCCGGCGGACGCTATCCCAGCCTCAAGGCGATCATGGAGTCGACCGGGCAGCCGGAGAACGTCCGCAAGCCGGACATCCGCGACGCCCTGCGCGCCTACCTTCAGAAACATTATCCGCTGAAGGCCC
>JAFYBI010000155.1 GCA_017540285.1 Clostridia bacterium
AGAGAAAGCTCTGCGGAGCTTTCTCCCATTGATTTGCTGTCCTGCGCGGACGGCGGACAATGAGGACTCGGTTTCACAGAGTGAAACCGGCGGGTCGGGCCCTCTTGTCAATCACCCGGCCCCCAAGGCCTTTCCCGCCTTGGGCGGCGGTGATCCCCAAGAGGCTGGCCGCGGAAGCCTCTTGGGTCCCGTCCGGAAGGACAAAAAAGCAATCGGCCTCGCCGATACATCCCCGCAAACGATAGTGCGCAGGCAAAAGAAGCGTCAGCGCGCAGGCATCATAAACGATTACGAATCAACACGAAAAACATAAAGAGGATCCCATCATGTCCGTTTTCTCCCGTTTCCTCGCCGCCGTCCTCGCGGCAGTCCTCCTCCTCTCCGGCAGCGCGGCCGCTTTTGCCGCTCCCCCCTTTGCCCTCCCCTTCACCGACGTCCCCGAGACCGCCTGGTATTACGGCGACGTCCGGGCGGCCTATGAGAGCGGCTTCATCAACGGCCGCAGCGCGGACACCTTCGCCCTGGCGGAAAACCTCACCCTCGCCGAGGTCGTCAAGCTCGCCGCCTGCGTCCGCCAGAAAACCGAAGAAGGCGCCGTCACCCTCACGAACGCCTCCGGCACCTGGTATCTCTCCTACGTCGCCTACGCCCTCGAGCACGGCATGCTCCCCGCGGGCGCGCGCTGGACCGACGCCGATTTCCGCCGCGCCGCCACCCGCGCCGAGACCATGGCCGTCTTCGCGAACGCCGCGGAACTCACCCCGATGAACGAGATCCCGGACGGCTCGATCCCCGACGTCCACACCGAGAACGACTTCGCCGACGCGATCTACCTCCTCTACCGCGCGGGCGTCGCACAGGGGGACACCGATCACCGCGCGCATCCCGACGAGACCATCATCCGCGCCGAGATCGCCGCCATCGTCAACCGCCTCGCCAATCCCGAAAACCGCCTCTCCTTCACGCTGCTCCCCGAGGAGTTCCGGACGCCGGAGACCTCCGAGGAGCCGGGGACAGAGCCGGAGCCGGGCGGGACCTCCGAAACGCCTGCGGAGCCGGAGACGCCTGCCGAAGACGGGAAGCCCGGAGAATCCGGCGAACGCGAGACCCTCTACGCCCCCGCGCGCAGCTGGTCCGAACGCACCCTGCACTGGGCCGCGAACTATGACGCCCGCTTCGGCGAAAAGGCGTCCGACGAGATCCTCCTCACCCCCGAGGAAATCGCCGCATACAATGCCAAGATGGTCGCCGACTGCCCTGTCATGACCGACATCGCGGCCTTCCCCGATTCCGTCACCGGCGAGACGGTCCGGGCCCTCATCGGCGCGTACACCCTCCCCACCGGCTATGACTACGACAAGGACGGCAAGTGGATCGAGACCGGGACCCGGAACGCGATCCTCGCGAACCGCGCCGTCGATAAGGTGCCGGGAAGCGTTCCCGTGCGCCGCGCCGTCATCGCGTCCCGCTGCGACCTCCGCGGCCAGCCGACCGACGAGGGCTTCTATGCGTGGGGCGACAAGTATTACGACATGATCCAGGAGACCGAGCTCGTCGTCGGCACCCCGGTCGCCGTTCTCCACGAGAGCGCGGACGGCAAGTGGCTCTTCGCACAGGCGTATCACTACGCAGGCTGGATCCCCGTCACCGCCGCCGCCTTCTGCTCCGCCGACGACTTTGCGCGCTATGCCGCACCGGACGACTACGTGACCGTCACCGCCGCCCGCATCCCGTCGGGTGAGACCGTCCTCGACATGGGCGTCACCCTTCCCTGCGGCGGCGAGATCGGCGATTCCCTGAAGGTCTTCGTCCCCGTCCGTCAGGCAGACGGCACCCTCGCGGAGCGCACCGACGCCCTTCCGAAGGACCAGTGCGTCCGCGGCTCGCTCCCCTATTCGATGAAGAATTTCTATGAAGAAGCCTTCGCCTACCTCGGCACGCCGTACTGCTGGGGCGGCAAGGGAGGCGGCGTCGACTGCTCCGGCTTCGTCAACGCCGTCATGCGCACCTTCGGCATCCGCCTGCCCCGCAACTCCGCCGAACAGCGCGTGTACAGCGGCGAGACGACCGACATCGTCTACACCTCCGCGGCGGACCGTCTCGCCCTCTTTGCTTCGAGCCGGTTCCCGGTCGCGATCCACCGCCAGCGGCACGTCATGCTCTACCTCGGCGTGGAAAACGGCGCGCTCTACATCATCCACGCCTTCCAGGGCGGCGATCCCGTATCCGTCGCGGTCCTCGATCCGTGGAGTGCGATGCTCTGCGCGGTCGAGCTGCACTGAACCGTCCGTTCCCCTTCAAAACTCATTCACATCACCGGGAGGCCGTCATGTCCAAGCGTGAAAAAGCGAAACGCCGGATCCCCGCCCGCGTCAGCGGAGACAGCCGCACCGCGGAGGAAGAGATCCGCGAGGCCGTGCGCCGGATCCTCGCCTGCGGATCCTTCTCGCCCGTCCGCTATCCCGTCCCCGCCGAGCGCGGCGCGCAGATCCCCCTCACGGGTCAACCGGAGGCGTGGGGCAACGGCGGCGTCCTCGATCCCGCGGCGGTCCGCGACGTGCTCCTCACCCTGCCCCCGCTCGCCGGGATCTCTCCCGAGACGGCGCAGGAGTATGCCGCCCGCGGGCCCTTCCTGATCCTGCCCGGCGGATGCGACCGGTTCGTCGCCGCGGCGGCTGCCCTGTCCGAGGTGCTTGCCGCCGGTGTTGTCAAGATCCTCGTGGCGGCGGACACGCCCTCGGAGCGGGACAATCTCGCGCGGTTCCTCTCCCTGACGCGCGCGGGGCTCGGCGGACTCAGCGTCGCGTCGTATCTCCCCGGCGAATACACGGACGGCGCGCTGTTCCAGACGGCGGCCTCGGTCTACAACTATCTTGCGAATCCGTCTCCCGCGGCGATGGTGCTCTCGCGCGACTCCTTCTGCCGCCGCACAAACATACTGCGCCGGGGTGCGGAATCCGTCCGCAGCCGGGATCTCTGTTCGGTGATCGCCGAGGGGCGGCCCGTCGTGCTCTGCTCGTCCCGCACGGTCGAAGGCGGACGGACGCTGGCGCGGTGCGCGGAGGTATTTTCTCCCGCGGCGGTCTTTGTGATCGCGGGGGAGGTCGGGCGATTCCGCGGCGCGGTGATCTATCGTCCCGCCGGCGGGGTCAGGAAGGCTCCCGAGCCCAAAGGGGAACAAGTAACGATGTTTTAGGCCCGCGGAGTCCGCGGGGACAGGAGACGGGCGCACTTCGCACACCCGTTCACCAACCGGGCGGTGCCCGGGGACAAAAGACGGGCGCACTTCGCAAGCCCGTTCACCAAGATAGAAAGTGCGTGTCTGAAAAGGTACGCCTTTTCTATTGTCTGCGCGCTGACGCTTGCGGATTGTATATCGGCGATGCCGATAGCTTTTTTCGCCTGCGCGGCTGGCGGACAAGA
>JAFYBI010000156.1 GCA_017540285.1 Clostridia bacterium
CTCGAGATCCGCGTGCAGGGCGACGGGAAGAAGTATCTCGCACACACGCTGAACAACACGGTCGTGGCCCCGCCGCGCATGCTGATCGCGTTCCTCGAGAACAACCTGTGCGCCGACGGCACGGTGAAGATCCCCGTCGCGCTCCGTCCCTACATGGGCGGCAAGGACGTCCTCGTTCCGAAGAAGTGAGCCGGTTTCGCGAATCCCTCTTGACTTTCCCCGAACAATCGAATATAATAGAAACAGAATGAACAGAAAACGGAGGAATCGGTTTTGGCACTTCAGGAATCGGGAGAGATGTATCTCGAAGCGATCTATGTCCTCTCAAAGACCAAGGGCTTTGTCCGTTCCGTCGACGTGAGCGAATTCCGGAACTACTCGAAACCCAGCGTGAGCCGCGCGATCGGCATCCTGCAGGACGGCGGGTACGTCGTCATGGGGCGCGACGGCGGGCTGACCCTGACGGAAGCGGGGCGCGAGATCGCGGAGAAGATCTACGACCGCCACACGACCATGACGAAGTTCTTCGCGCTCCTCGGCGTGGACGAGACCATCGCAGAGGAGGACGCGTGCCGCATCGAGCACAGCATCAGCGACGAATCGTTCTTCGCCTTGAAGAATCACACGATGCGCCTCGAAGCGGAGATGAAGCAGAAATAAGCGCAAAAAAGAACTGTCGGCTCGGCAGTTCTTTTTCTGTGCCCGGTTTATTCGCCGAGCTTTGCGAGCAGGGTTTTGTAATACCCGAAGTCGATGTCCCGGATATTCGCGAAGTAGTGGTTGAGGCCGCGCGCTTCCCCGTCGTCCCAGCGAAGGAGGAAGTACCGCTTTTCGTCGGTCGCGGGGATCGAGGCGATCGGCGCGCTGACATCGGACGGGACCTCAGCGGAGCCGGAGAGGATCACATGCCCGGCGTCGTCCTCGACGGTGTAGGTGAAGGACTTCGTCTCGCGCGTATCGTTGACGGCATAGAGGTCCAGCCGCCCGTCCGCGGGCTCGTCGAACATGAGGCAGAAGGGCTTCTGCGAGCGCTTGATGTACGAATAGGCGAGCTTTTTGTCGAGGTAGTAGTCGACGATGGCGTCGGAGATCTGCGGCCAGCCGTCGATGAGGTTCCACCAGATGATCCCGGTGCGACGCCACTTCGAGAGCCGGAAGCGTTCGATGAAGTACTTCTTCGCCTCGGCCTGGGAGATCTGCGAGGCGAGGGAGAAGGACGCGAGATCGGCGGTCGCCTCCGTCCCCTTGCCGAAGAGGGTCTCGACCTGGTTCCACATCAGGCGGATCCGATAGCCGTAGGGGGAATCCTCCCGCCCGTCCATCGTCGCGGCGTGCACGAGCCATTCGCGGTCGCCGAGGCACGGCCAGAGATGGTCCGGGGAGATGTACTTCGCGAGGCTCCCGGGCGACGGGCATCCGTGATACCCGGTCTCGGAGGCGAAGTGGCAGACGGTGTTGCGGTAATAATCGCCCTTGAAATAGTCGCGCGGCCCCCAGAGGTGGTTTTCGGAGATCTCGCCCTTCGTGCGGTACGCCTCTTCGTCGATGTACGGCGAGGACGGCAGATAGGGCCGCGAATAGTCCGTGACGCGCAGGGCCTCCGGGATCGCCTCGCGGGTGATGCGGTTGGCGTTCGGGTCCCGGTCTTCCCCGCCCCAGGCGTAGGCGCAGTCACATTCGTTGTCGCCCGCCCAGAGCACGATGGACGGATGGTTGCGCAGCCGCTTCACGACGGCGGTGACCTCTTCCCGGATCGCCGAGAGGAATTCCGCGTCCTGCGGGTAGACGCCGCATGCCATCGAAAAGTCCTGCCAGACCATGATGCCGTGCGCGTCGCACCAGTCGTAGAAGAGGTCGTTTTCGTAGACGTTGCCGCCCCAGCAGCGGACGATGTTGCACCCGAGATCGTCGAGCATCGGCAGGATCGCGGGGAGGCGTTCCTCGTCCCGCCAGTGGAAGGCGTCGACCGGGACCCAGTTCGTCCCCATCGCGAAGACCTTCTGCCCGTTGATCCGGAAGCAGAATTCGCCGTGCCCTTCCCGGTCCGTCGTCGAGGTGCGGTCGAGCGCGACCGTGCGGACGCCGAATTTCGTTTCAAGCGTATCGACGGTCTCGCCGTCCTCGAGGAGCTCCGCCGTCAGGGTGTAGAGATGCGGTTCCCCCGCGTTGCGCGGCATCCAGAGCTTCGGGCGCCCGATGTCCCGCGTGAAGGCATAGCCCGTATGCCAGAGACGGTCTTCGTATGTGAATACGCTGTCGCCGCACGCCCCCGTGATCCGCACGGCATAACGGCGGATGTCCGCGCCGCCGACGTCCGTGTTGAAGACGATCCGCACGCGGGCCCGTTCCTCGTTCGCCGAGACGGTATAGGCAAAGATGTCCCGGATGTGCGCCGCCGGGAGACGCTCGAGGTACACATGCCGCCAGATCCCGCAGGAGACCGCGCGGGGCATGATGTCCCAGCCGTACATGTGGGCGGCCTTGCGCGTGTGCAGCGAATCGAATTCGGTCCGCTGCGCGCCTTCGTAGGGCTCGACGTCGTACCGGCGCGCCGCCACGGCTGCGGGAATGAAGTGCACGAAGAGCTCGTGAGCGCCGTTCGTCAGGCAGCCGAGCGGGATGCGGTGCGGGATGAGCATGTTGTCGAAGCGTCCCAGAAGCCGCCCGTCGACAAACACCTCCGCATAGCAGTCGAGGCCTTCGAAGACGAGCGTGTCGGTCGCGCCGGGATCTTCACGGTACTCAAATGTCCGGGAGAGGCAGTAGTGGACGTTCTCCCAGGCCTGCGTCAGGAGGATGTTCTCCCCGCGGAAGAGCTCGGGCAGGATTCCCGCGGCTTCCAGATCGGTTTCGAGCGCGCCGGGGACGGCTGCCGGGATCTCCTGCATGCCCGCACAGTCGGCAGCGCAGGATACGCCCGGGCGGCAGAACGCGCCGTAAAAGCCGCGCCAGATCCCGTCAAGGCTGATTCGTTCTCTCATGATGGATTCCTTTCGGTCAGGTCGTTTCAGTCGGAGAAAAACCCGCCCGGACCGGGTTCGATTCGGACGGGTTTTCGGTTCGGTTCAGAAGAGGAACAAGAACGTCGCGACAAAGGACAGCGCCAGTCCCGCGAGGGTGATCCTGTCGGGCTTTTCGCCGAAGAAGATCCTTCCCGCGACGGCGGACAGCACCACCGATCCGCCCGTGACCATCGGATAGAGGACCGATGCGGGCAGATTCGACGCGCTGAGCAGCTGCAGGGTGTACGAAATGCCGTTGCACAGGGCGTTTGCCGCGATGATGAGCGCGATCGCGCCGAGCATGGGCTTCGCGGACGGCGCGGCTTTTTCGTTGTCCGGCGTCGGTTCGGCGTCGTGCGCGTTCTTTTTGCGCAGACAGAGCACGGAGAGGCAGACGAGCGAGATCACGCCGTTCATAAAGTTGCCGAGGCAGGCATAGGAGGGTGCGTTGACGACGTCCTGCTCAAACAGGTTGATCTGGTGGGTCTTCGAGACGATGCTCGCGACGCCGTTGCAGAGAAAGACCGCGATGCAGAGGACGACGAAGAGGCCGCCCGCCTTGCCCGCCTTTTTCCGCGCGAGGACCGGGAAAACCATCGACACGGTCAACAGGACCACGCCGAGGATGCGCCATACCGAGATGGCTTCCTGCAGGACGAACACACCGAAGAGATACGGCAGCATCATCCCGCCGAGCATCAGGAACATCATGAAGACCGACATGTCGCCGAGGGACATGATCTTGAAGCCGATCAGCGTATAGGTGCAGGAAAGGGACGCCATGAGCGCGCCCATGAGGAGGGAGAACCACGAGAAGCGGAATCCCCCGCCGACGGTCGACGCGATGACGAAGGTGACGACGGCGGACGCGAATCCCGCTGCGGTCGCAAATACGAGGGACGCCTTCGCCCCGTCGCCGCACCGC
>JAFYBI010000157.1 GCA_017540285.1 Clostridia bacterium
ATCCAGATGGACCTCAAGATCGACGGCCTGACGCCCGAGATCATTAAGGAAGCCCTCGCCGTGACCCACAAGGGCCGCGACTATATCATCGACGAGGTTCTCCTCAAGACCATCCCCGAGCCGCGTCCGGAGGTTTCCGAATACGCGCCGAAGATGATCTCCATGAAGATCCCGGTCGAGAAGATCTCCGAAGTCATCGGCACCAAGGGCAAGGTCATTCAGAGCATCCAGGCCGACACCGGCGCGAAGATCGACATCGAGGACGACGGTTCCGTGTTCATCTCCGGCATCAAAAAGGCCGGCATCGAAGCGGCGCAGAAGATCATTCAGGGCATCATCTTCGAGCCCGAGATCGGCGCGGTTTACGAAGGCGTCGTGACCCGGATCATCCCGATCGGCGCGTTCGTCGAGTTCGCCCCGAAGAAGGAAGGCATGGTCCACATCTCCAAGCTGGACAAGAAGCGCACCGAAAAGGTCGAGGACGTCTGCAACGTCGGCGACCGCATCAAGGTGAAGTTCCTCGGCCAGGACGAGAAGGGCCGCTACAACCTCTCCCGCAGAGACGCGCTGGACGACTGATCCGCCTCGTGAACAACAGAAAAACAGGACTGCTGCATGCAACGTGCGGCAGTCCTTTTCTGCTGTGCGGGAGATATTATTCGGAGGTGTTCCCACCCGGCGCGGGGATCGTTTTGAGGCGGAACCAGAAATTGCTTCCCTGCCCGACGCGGCTCTTCACGCCGAACTGCGCGCCGTGCAGCTGCAGGATGCTCCGCACGATCGAGAGGCCGAGGCCCGTTCCCATGTTCGCGCGCTTGTGGAAGTCGTTCGCCTTGTAGTACCGCTCCCAGACGAGAGGCAGCTCCTCCTCGGCGATGCCGATGCCCGTGTCGATCACCTCGACGAGGACCTCGCCGTCGGATACCGTCTGGCGGATCACGACCGTCTTGTCGTCGCCGGTGTAGTTCACGGCGTTGTTGATGAGGTTGTAGACGACCTGCAGGAGCCGCGATTCGTCGCCGTTCACCCAGACGTCTTCCTCCGCCTCGAAGCGGATGACGTAGCCGTCATGCTCGCGGAGCTTCTGATACCGCTCCAATGTGCGGCGGATGACGGCGGTGAAGTTGAACGGCGCCGTGTTGAGCTTCTGCGTGCCGTTCTGGTATTTCGAGACCTCGAGCATGTCCGTCACGAGGTTGGTCAGTCGGTCGCACTCGTCAAGGACGATCTGGAAGTTTTCCGGCGTCGCCTCGCCCGGCAGATCGCGCATGACCTCGGTGTACCCGGAGATCATCGTAAGCGGCGTGCGCAGATCATGTGAGACGTTCGCGATCAGATCCTTCTGCATCCGGTCGAGCTTCGAGAGCTCATAGGCCGCGCGGTTGAGCGTCGCGGACAGGTTTTCGGTCTCCGCGCTCCCCGTCCCGTCGAAGTTGACGGCATAGTCTCCCATCGCGAGCTTCGACGCCTCCTCGCTCATCTTGCGGATCGGCTTTGACACGCGCGAGGCGAGGACCGTCGCGAGCAGGATCGAGAGAAGCACAAGGATCACGGTGATCCAGACGAGCTGGGTGTGCAGGGTGCGGACCGTCGCGTCGAGGGGAACGAGCTCGGAGTCGATCAGGATGAGCAGATTCGTATCCTCCTCCGGCACGATGCGGACCGAAATGACGTCCTCTTCCTCGAACCGGTCACTTCCGCGCCGCCGGATGTCGGGCTCCGCTTCCCCGGCCTCGCGGTTCCCGCCGACGAGATCGCGCAGGGAACGCGTGAGGGTGATCGAGCCGCCGGCGTCCTTCGCATCGTGGTAGAGCTGCCCGATGAAGGAGCTGTACTGATAGTTGTGGATCAGACAGAACGAGTGGTTGTGTGCGACGGCGACGGGCACCCCCGTCGGGCCCCAGTCGGTCTCGGTGACGCGGTAGACCGTCAGGCAGACGTCATACTGGAGCGCGACGGCTCCCACGACGGTCTGATAATCCTCGTCGTCCTCCGCGTCGAGGGCGGCGGCTTCTGCGGCGCATTTTTCGATGTCGCGCAGCTTCAGGGAGCGGTAGATGTCGTCGAGCAGGACCGTCTCGAACAGCCAGAGCACGACGAGGACCGCGGCGGTGAACAAGAGGAAAGCGGCGATCAGCCGTCCGCGCAGACTGATGCCGTGTTTTTCTTCAACGTTCCGCATCGAACCGGTACCCCACGCCGCGGAGCGTCACGATGAAGTCCGCGTATCGGCCGAGGCTCTTGCGGAGCAGCTTGATGTGCGTGTCGAGGGTCCGGTCGTCGCCGAAATAGTCGTAGCCCCAGACCTCGGTGATGAGCTTTTCGCGGGTCAGGGCGATGTTCTTGTTGCGGATCATGTAGAAGAACAGATCGTATTCCTTCGGCGTCATGTCCGCGCGCTTGCCGTCGACGTAGACGATCCGGGCGGTGAGGTCCGCGCGCAGGCCGCCGTCCGCGAATTCGACGATCTCGTTCTTCGGCTCCTCGGGAGCGGGCTCCTGCGGCTCGGCAGCCTTCCCCGCCGCGCGCTTCATGACGGCGTTTACGCGGAGCATCAGCTCCTTCGGGGAGAAGGGCTTGACCACGTAGTCGTCGATCCCCAGCTCGAAGCCGTTGATCTTGTCGTACTCTTCCCCGCGCGCGGAAAGCATGATGATCGGGATGTCGGAGAACTTGCGGATCTCCCGGCAGGCGGAAAAGCCGTCGAGCTCCGGCATCATGATGTCGATGATCATGAGGTCGAACTGTTCCTCGCGGCAGAGCCGGATCGCCTCCATACCGTCCGCCGCCTCGGTGACGGTATGGCCTTCGTAGACCGCATACTTCGCGATCAGCTTGCGGATCATTTCTTCGTCGTCGACGACCAGAATGTGATACATGAATAAACCTCCCTGATACGGCAAGAGGAGGGATACCGGGTACCCCTCCTATTGTGTTGTCAATTATTGGTAACGGAACAGTGCGGATCAGTTGTTCCCGCCGAAGAAGTCGCTGAGGGAGCCCTGCACATCGGCCTCGCCGAAGGTGCCGGACTGCTCCGCGGTGGGCACTCTCTCGTAGAGGGTGGCCTCGACCTCCATGAGCTTGTTGTCGCGGTAAAGCTGGACCTTGATCTTGTCGCCGACCGCGTGCTTGTAGAGGATGGTCTTGACATCGTCGCGCGAGGAGACCTCTTCGCCGTCCACCGCGATGATGCGGTCGCCGACCTTGAAGACCTTATCGTTCATGCCCTCGGTCACCGCCGTGACATACAGACCGGAGCGGATGCTGTAGAAGAAGAAGAAGCTGTTCGACTGGTTCGAAACGTCGTCGAGCGTGATGCCGAGCATCGGCTTGCCGGAGACGTAGCCCTTCGTGAGGAGCTCTTCGGAGACCTTCAGAGCCTGGTTGATCGGGATCGCGAAGCCGAGGCCTTCGATTTCTTCACCGTAGGACTTGCAGTTGACGATGCCGACGAATTCGCCCTTCATGTTGAACATGCCGCCGCCGGAGTTGCCGGGGTTGACGGCCGCGTTGGTCTGGATCAGGGACATGGTCACGCCGCCGATCTCGATCTCGCGCTGGGTCGCGGAGATGATGCCGTTCGAGACGGAGCCGCCGAGCTCGCCGAGCGGGTTGCCGACGACAAGGATCTCTTCGCCGACGACCAGACGGTCGCTGTCGCCGCAGCGCGCGGGAGTCAGGCCGGTCGCGTTGATCTTCAGGATCGCGATATCCTCATCGGAATCGTAGGTGATGACCTCCGCCTTGTATTCCTCGCCGTTCGTGAGGCGAACCGTCACGGTTTCGGCAGGACTGCCGGTGTTTTCATTCAGGATGACGTGCGCATTGGTGATGAGGTAGCCGTCCTCGGAGATGATGACGCCGGAGCCGGCGCCCGTCGCCTGCTGGACAAACTGCGGGAAGTACGGGTTGGTGACCGCCATCTCGGTCTTGATCTCGACGACGGAATCCTTCACGAGGGCCGCGACCTGCGCGTAGGTGAGATCGCTGCCCGCCGTGGCGGACGTGGAGGTCGCGACGCTGTCGACGTCGACGGACTTGTAGATCACGACGGGTTCGCCGCCCGTGGCCTGGGCCGCCGCAGTCGTCTTCTGCGTCGAATCGGATTCGGCCGCGGTCACCTTGTTCGCCGCGGTGAGGCGGTTGCCGAGGACCGAGCCGCCGAAGCCCGCGAGTCCGGAGAGGATCACGGCGCAGGCGCAGAGGATCGCCACGGCCTTGACGGAGCCGGATTTCTTCGTCTTCTGCTTCTTCACCGGCGTCTGATAGGAGATCCGGGAAGAGGCGGTCTGCGGGTCGTAGGACGCGCCGTAAGCGTTGTAGGAGCGGTTCTGCGGGTTATAGCCCTGCGCCGGGCGGTATGCGCCGTTCTGCGGATTGGCGGCGTAGGGATTCTGCTGCGGTCTGTACGCGCCGTTCGGATACGGGCTGTAGGCCGTTCCCTGCGCGCTCCGGTTCTGCGCGGGCTGCGCATCCTGATACGAGGGAGCCGCGCTCCAGGCATTCCGCGTTGTGCGGAGGCTGTCCTGCGCCGGCTGTGCGGGAGCCGCTTCCTGCGCGTGACGGAGGATATCTTCCACGTCGTCCTCCCGCACGTTCTCCTCGGAGGCGGGTCCGGCGACCGGTTCCCGGTTCTCGTTCACGGGATCCGTGTTTTCGTTCATCGTGTTTTCGGTGTTCTCCCATTCAAAATCTTTCATCATGCGTTCCTTTCTGCCGCGGGGTCGGCGCGGTCTCTTTTTTCTTTACGCGCTTATTATATCGCCCCAATGTGACAGTTTTTTGAAGGTTCGCGGAAGGTTCGATGAAGGATGCGGGAACTTTGCGCGGAAAATGCTCAGCCGAGGAAAATCGTGACGATGAAGCCGCCCGCGTTCGTGCCGGAGATCTCGTAATCATACCCGCGCACGACCTTGAAGGACGTCGAATCGCCGGCTTCCTTCGGAACATAATAGATCAGCCAGCCGTTGGTAGTCGGCAGACCTTCCGACGCCACGGCGTCATACACGTCGCCGGACTGCGTGATGTACAGGAGCGTGCCCTCGGCGGAATAATTCCGGATGTTCTCGATATACTCCTCGAGGCACCAGTTTTTCGCCTCGCAGACACGGGAATGCGGGAGCCCGACATAGCGGAAATGCCACGGCTCGTTCGCGATGCCCGTGATCTCGACCTTTTCGGCGGGATAGCGGAGGATGAAACCGTAATCGGTTGCATACGAGGTGAGCCACGGTCCGTTCGGATATTCGGGGATCGGGACATTCCGCCCGTCGTCGGTGTAGAAGGTGAGATCACAGCAGAGACCCGTGTGATGCTCGCTCTCGCCCGGCTTCGCCACATAGGCGCGGACGTAAGCCTCCCCCTGCGTGGAGAGATAGTAGTCCCAGACGTTCTGCTGCTCGGCGACGGTCCGGTGGCCGCTGTTGAGGAGGAGATCGTGCGAGCCCGTATCCTGCGCAAACGCCGAGGCGAACTTCACGAAGGCATCAAGCGCGGCGGGCGCGAGGGACATGGACGACGAGGAGATCTTGAAGTCGCCGTTCTTCTCGTCGAAGGCGTTTTTCACCGGGATCGTGTCCGCCTTCGCGTAAGGATGCTCATGATTCACAAGGACGAGGTTTCCCTCGTCGATGGCGGTGTTCGGAACGGTTTCCGTATTGTAGAGCGTGAGGTTGACGTCATTCGGATCGGGCGCGGGCTCGTCCGGCGGGAGCGCTTCGTTCTCCGGGTTTTCCGCGGATGCTGTGACGGCCGGATCCGCGGGGGCTGCATCCGCGTCGTCGGGCAGAGGATCCGGGATGCGTGCGGTGTCCTCTTCCGCGGTGATCTCCGTCACCTCCGGCACGTCCGCGAGCGCGGTGATCGCAGACGATGCGGTCTCCGGCGCGGGCTGCTTCGCGTTTTTCGTGATCTGCCAGAGCGACACCCCGACAATGAGGGCGGCGAGCAGGAGGAACAGGATCAGGCCGCCGTTCGGTTTGCGGCGCGCGCGGTCGCGGGATGCCTGACTCTGCTGGGTCACGGGGCGCTCTCCCTGCCCGCGCGGATCGTTCACCATGGCGGCGCGCTGACGATGGCCCTGGGCGTTCCCCTGCGGGACGTTCCGCTGCTGCTGCGGGGGTCTCTGCGGACGCTGCGTCGGCTGCGCACCGGGATTTTCCAGGCGTCTCTGCGCGGCTGCCCGTCTCGCGGCTTCGATGCGCCTGCGTTCCTCTTCGGTGAGCGCACGGCGCGGCTGGCCGTTCGCGTTCGGGTTCTGCCTCTGCGGCGAGGACTGCGTTCTGTTCGTACGGTCGTTTTGAGAAGGAACGGAATTCGACGAATTCCTGTTTTCCGGATATGGATTCACGATGATACCGCCTTTTTTGCGTTTGCTTCGATTTCGATTATATTATAGTGGATTTTGCCGGGGAAATCAAGTACGGCGCGTGCAAAAATGCGCGGAAACGGCGATTTTTCCGTCCGATGCGCCTCTCCCGGCGAAGGTGCATAAGAATTCGGGCCAAATTCCCGGGAATTTTGTTCTTTTCCCTCTTTACAACAGTTTCCCCGTGTGGTATAATAATGTCACCTCTGCCAGAGGGTTCTTTTTTGTGCGTCCTCCCCTTCTTTCATCGGTCAGGGAGAGCG